>CAIVZW010000705.1 GCA_903910495.1 uncultured beta proteobacterium | reverse complement strand
GTTGATTTTTCTGGCTCTGCATTCCTTACGGTCAGATTCCGGCCTTCGCCGGAATGACGGATTTGGATATTTCAGCGTTTCCCTAGGGCATTTCTTCGGGTGAGCTTCGCTAACCCTCAGGGCACACCACGAACGGGGAGTTCCCCGTGCTTTCAAATGCACCCGCTGGCAACATAGGCCGTCTGGGCAGCAAAAAGAGATGCTTCGCGCTACACTTCGCCCCATGCCTGTTCTCCGCCTTGCCTGTCTGTCACTGTTCCTGCTGCTAGCCGCCTGCAGCAGCGAACAGAACGACCCCTATCCGGCCAGCGAACGCGGCGCAAACATCCTCTACTCGGCATTTACCGAACGCCCCAAGCACCTTGATCCGGTGCAGTCCTATACCGAGGATGAAATCACCTTCACGGCGCAGATCTATGAGCCGCCCCTGCAATACCACTATCTGAAGCGTCCCTATACGCTGATTCCGGCAACTACCGAGTCGGTGCCGGTGCCGCGCTACACCGACGCCAGCGGCAAGGTGCTGCCACAGGATGCGCCAGCCGGGGCCATCGCCTACAGCGAATACGAAATTCGCCTGCGCCCCGGCATCCGCTACCAGCCGCATCCGGCTTTCGCTCTCGATGCGAGCGGCCAGCCGGTCTATGCGGATCTTGACCGGAACAAACTGAGCGGCATCGAGAAGATCGCCGATTTCACCCGCACGGGAACGCGCGAGCTGGTCGCCGACGACTACATCTATGAAATCAAGCGGCTCGCCCATCCCCGCCTGCATTCGCCGATCTTCGGCATGATGGCCGGGCGCATCGTCGGGCTCAAGGAACTTGGCGAGCGGCTGCAGGCCGAGGCCAAAGCCCTGCCCGCGGAGGCCTGGCTCGACCTCGACCGCTTTGCGCTCGACGGCGTCACGCGGGACGACCGCTACACCTTGCGCATCAAGCTGCGCGGCAAGTATCCGCAGTTTCTCTACTGGCTGGCGATGCCGTTTTTTGCGCCGGTGCCGCGCGAGGCCGACCGCTTTTACGCGCAGCCGGGAATGGCCGAGAAGAACCTGACGCTTGACTGGTACCCGGTCGGTACCGGCCCCTACATGCTGACCGAGAACAATCCGAACCGGCGCATGGTCATGGAACGCAATCCCAACTTTCATGGCGAGACCTATCCCTGCGCCGGCGAGCCGGATGACCGCATGGCCGGTCTTCTGGCCGACTGCGGCAAAGCGCTGCCGCTGATCGACAAGGCCGTTTTCTCGCGCGAAAAGGAAAGCATTCCCTACTGGAACAAGTTTCTGCAGGGTTACTACGACGCCTCGGGAATTTCGTCCGACAGCTTCGACCAGGCGGTCCGCCTCAATGTCGGCGGCGACGTCCAGCTTTCCGACGAGATGCAGGCCAAAGGCATTCGTCTGTTGACCAGCGTGCGCGCCTCGACCTTCTACATGGGCTTCAACATGCTCGATCCGGTGGTCGGCGGCAAGGAGGCCGACGCCGCGCAGCGCAGCAGGAAGCTGCGCCAGGCCGTGTCGATGGCCATTGACCAGGAAGAGTTCATCTCGATCTTCATGAACGGGCGCGGCATCGCCGCAATGAGTCCGCTGCCGCCGGGCATTTTCGGATTTCTCGACGGCGAGGCGGGAATCAATCCGGTGGTCTATGACTGGGTCGATGGCGCGGCGAAACGCAAGCCGGTCGAGGCGGCGAAAAGGCTTCTGGCCGAGGCCGGCTGGCCGGACGGGCGCGATGCAAAAACCGGCGAACCCCTGGTGCTCAACCTCGACACCACCAGCGGCGGCATGGGCGACAAGTCGCGGCTCGACTGGCTGACGCGGCAGTTCGCCAAGCTCGACATCCAGCTCGTCGTGCGCTCGACCGACTTCAACCGCTTCCAGGAAAAGCTGCGCAAGGGCGCGGTGCAACTCTATTACCTCGGCTGGAATGCCGACTATCCCGATCCGGAGAACTTCTTCTTCCTGCTCGACGGCGCCGAAGGCAAGGTGGCCAAGGCCGGCGAGAATGCCTCGAACTATGTCAATGCCGAATTTGATCGTCTGTTTGCCGAGATGAAGAACATGAACAACACGCCACGACGACTGGCACTCATCACGCGCATGAACCGGTTGCTGCAGGAGGATGCGCCGTGGATCTTCGGCTTCCACCCGACCAGTTACACGCTGGGTCATTCCTGGCTGCACAATCGCAAACCGACCGACGTCGGCAACAACATCCTCAAGTACCAGCGCCTCGACGTGGCCGAACGGGCGAAACGGCGGCAGGAGTGGAACGAACCCGTGCTCTGGCCGCTGGGGCTGGGGGCCGTCGTGCTGGCGGCGATGATCCTGCCGGCGCTGATCGGCTATCGTCGCCGCGAGCGCGGAACGGCCAAATGAGCTTCAACTACGCCACCGTGCTAGATCAGGCATGGTTTCAGTGTGCGCAACACGTTGAGTACCTTAAGGGAAACACTGACTTATTCGTTTCCGTCGTTCCCGCGAAGGCGGGAACCTGACCGAAGGAAATGCAAAGCCAGTTAGATCAACATTCTGGATCCCCGCCTTCGCGGGGATGACGAATACTTCAGTGTTTCCTTAGGGCCTCGGCTTGATGTATGATGCTTGATGTTTGATGCGTCTTGAAAGGAGATTCGACATGCGGACTACCTTATCGATCGACGACGATGTGCTCACAGCGGCTAAAGGATTGGCGCAGCGTCAGCACAAAACCGTTGGCGAGGTCCTGTCGACGCTGGCGCGACAGGCATTGCGGCCGGCAGTACCGAGCCAGGCCGTGCGCAATGGGATTCCCCTGCTGAGTTCCAAGGTTGCTGCTGCGCCTGTCACCCCCGAACTCGTCAATCAATTGCGCGACGAGTTGCCGTGATCACCTATTTACTCGATGTTAACGTCCTGATCGCCTTGATCGATCCGGCGCATGTCCAGCACGATACGGCGCACGATTGGTTTGCAGCGCATCAGGGTGCCTGGGCAACGTGTCCCCTGACTGAAAACGGCTTGCTGCGCATTGTCGGACATCCCCGCTATCCGAATTCACCAGGAACGCCGGCGGCGGTGGCGCCCTTGCTGGCCGGGCTGTGCGCGTTGCCGGGCCACGTCTTCTGGCCTGACGATGTCAGCCTGCTCGATGCCGAAAGGCTGGATATGTCGCGGCTGCTGAGTTCCGGGCAGGTGACGGATAGTTATTTGCTGGCGCTGGCCTGCGCCCACGGGGGGCAACTCGCGAGCCTTGACCGCCGTCTGGTCACGGTTGCCGTGCGCGAAGGGGCGAAGGGGCTGCATTTGATCGGAACGGGGATGCAATAGGGGCTTACTTGGCCGGGTGGTGCAATGGTGCAAGAGCCGCCTGCACAATCCACGATAATGGTCTCTGGTCTGAACACTGACAAACGCAAGAACGGAAACTGAATGCCAACGCTGAACTGGATCGGCAAGGAAGCCGTCGTCAAACACCACAAGGACGTACCGTACCGCCTGCTGGAACCGGTGCCGGAACTGTCGTGCCTTGCGCCCGTTCACCCTTCGACAGGCTCAGGGCGAACGGAAGAAACCAATGCCGTTCGGGCTGAGCTTGTCCCCCATGAGGACTTCCTGCGGGGCGTCGAAGCCCGGTCAGGCAACCTGATCGTGCACGGCGACAACCTGCACGCGCTCAAGGCGCTGCTGCCGCGCTATGCCGGGCAGGTGAAATGCATCTACATCGACCCGCCATACAACACCGGCAACGAGGGCTGGGTTTACAACGACAACGTCAATAGTCCGGAAATCCGCCGCTGGCTGGGCGAGGTGGTCGGCAAGGAAGGCGAGACGCTGGATCGGCATGACCGCTGGCTGTCGATGATGTATCCGCGGCTGGTCTTGCTGAAACAGTTTTTGCGCGAGGATGGGGCGATTTTTATCTCCATTGATGACAACGAGGTGGCAACACTGCGGCTGTTGATGGATGAGATTTTCGGTGAAACGAATTTTCTGGCGTCTATTGCATGGGAAAAAAGGTATACGCGAAGTAACAACGCTAAGATGTTCTACTCCCTGAAAGATTACGTCGTTAGCTACCGACGCTCCCCGGTTCTGTCTGTCCTAAAGGAGCCACGCAACGAAAAATCTGACGGCAACTATGCCAATCCTGACAATGATTCGCGCGGGCCTTGGATGACATCCTCCTACGTCAATCCGGCGGCCAAAGACAAAAGACCGAATCTCGTTTATGCGCTGACGAATCCCTTTAATCAAGCACAAGTAGAGCACCCGACACACGCGTGGAAGTACGCCAAAGAAGAGCATCTGCGGCATGTGTCTGACAATCGTCTTTGGTGGGGTAAATCCGGGGAGGCGCGCTTCCCCCGGTTGAAATTGTTCCTCAACGAACAAACCAAGGGACTGGTTCCCGTTGATCTCTGGAGTCATGAGGAAACAGGAACAACTGACGACGGTGGCAATGAGGTTAAGGAAATTTTCGGGTACGCCGCGTTTGACACCCCAAAACCTGCCAGCCTGATTCAGCGCATATTGCGTCTCTCAGCTGATAAGGACTCTCTAATCCTTGACTCCTTCGGGGGTTCCGGCACCACCGGTCACGCGGTGCTTAAACAAAACGCCGAAGACGGCGGCAATCGCCGTTTCATCCTCATTGAGATGGACGAGAATATCGCCCGGAGCGTCACCGCCGAGCGCGTCAGGCGCGTCGCCACCGGCTATACCAACGCCAAGGGCAATACCGTCGACGGTCTGGGCGGCGGCTTCCAGTTCTGCCGCCTGTCGACCGAGCCGCTGTTTACGGCCGAGGGGCAGATCCGCTCCGATGTGACGTTCGCCCAGCTCGCCGAATTCGTCTGGTTTGCCGAGACCGGCACAGGATTTGTTGGCTTGCCAGGTTCGAGTCCCTTCCTGGGCACCCACGAGGGGCGCGGTATCTACCTGCTGTACAACGGCATTCTCAAGGACAAGTCCGTCGTCGGCGGTAATGTGCTGACCGGGCCGGTGTTCGACGTGTTGCCAAAATTTTCTGGCCCCAAGGTGATCTACGCCGCCGCCAACCGCATGGGCGGCCGTACGGCACGTGAGGGCATCACCTTCAAGCAAACGCCTTACGCACTGGACGTGTAAACTAGTAGTCAGTCATGTTGAAACAGATCGATGCAAAGCGTCGTCATTCCGGGCTTGACCCGGAATCCGACCGAAGGAAGTGCATAGCCAGTAGTGCGCCCTGAAGGAAGTCCTCTTGGGGGACACCACTGGATTCCGGCACCCCAAGGGTACTTCCTTCGGGGCGCCTTCGCCGGAATGACGGTTTATCAATGCGTTTCGGCATGGCTACCTACTGGCGTCATGCAGGATTGTTGTCTTACGCTCGAAGGAGTTGATCATGGGTAAGCAGGAAATCATTGAACTCGCTTTGCAGTTGAAAGCGGCAGAGCGTTATGAAGTAGTGGAGAAAATCATGCAAAGCCTGGACAAACCCGATGCTGAAATTGACCGGGTCTGGGCGGAAGAAGCGCTGCGCAGGGCGCGGGCATGCGATGAAGGTCGCATGAAAACAGTTTCGTTTGAAGAAGTCTTCGGTAAAAAGTGATGCGGATTCGTTTTGCCGAAGCCGCCCGTAACGAACTTGATGATGCCTGCGACTGGTTTGAGCGGCAACAAGCCGGGCTGGGCGTGCGTTTCAGGGATGCTGTGCGTGACGCGACACTCCAGATTGCGCGCACGCCCTTGTTATTCCAGGTTGAGTTGAACGATGTGCGACGTTACGTCATGAGCCCCTTTTCTTACACCTTGCGCTATATTCTGCGTGGCGATGAGGTGTGGGTCTTGACGGTTTCGCATCAGCATCGCCGCCCGGATTATTGGGTAGATCGTATGCAAAGCCAATGACTGCCTTTACCCCAAAAACCTACCAGTCGCAAGTACTTGACAGTGTGGAAGCCTACTTCAAGGCCTGTCACGAACTGCCGTCGGCATCGATTGCCTTCACCGCGACCACCGAGCGCCTGTGGGGCCGTGGCAACACCTACAACCCGCTATCGGGCTTCCCGGCCGATATGCCGTACTTCTGCCTGCGTGTGCCCACCGGCGGCGGCAAGACCTGGCTGGCGGCGAAGAGCGTGGCGCTGGTCAATACGCAGCTGCTGCGCTGTGAGCACAGCGTCATTCTGTGGCTGGTGCCGAGCAAGCCGATCCGCGAACAGACGTTGCGTGCCTTGCGCCAGCGCCAGCATCCCTACCATGCGGCCTTGCGCGATGCTGGCGCGATCACCGTGCTCGATCTGGACGAAGCCAAGAGCGTGACGCGCGCCACGCTGGATACCTCGACGACGATCATCGTCGCCACGCGGCAGGCGTTTCAGGTGGAGGAGGAAGAATGCCGCAAGGTGTATCAGGGAAGCGGCGCGCTGATGCACCATTTCGACAACCTGTCGCCAATGCAGCGCGACGAGTTGCTGTCCGAAGGCGAAGGCAGCGAGCGGGTCACGCCCTGTTCGCTGGCCAACGTGCTGCGCCTGCGTCGACCGTTCGTGGTCGTCGACGAGGCGCACAACAACCGCACCGAACTGGCCTTCGACATGCTGGCGCGCTTCCGCCCCAGCGGGGTGATGGAACTGACGGCCACGCCCGATCTGGAGCGCACGCCAAGCAACGTTTTGCACAGCGTATCGGCCGCCGAGCTGAAGGCGGAAGAGATGATCAAGCTGCCGGTGGTGCTCGAAACCGAGCCGAACTGGCAGCAGTGTCTGGCCGACGCCATCGGTCGCCGCGATGCTCTGCACACGCTGGCCGACGACGAACGCCGGGCGGGTGCGGCGTACTTGCGGCCGCTGGTGCTGATTCAATCCGAGCCGCGCCGGGCCGGTGTGGATACGCTGGATTTCGAGCGCGTGCGCAACGAGCTGATCAGCAACCACGGCATTCCGGCCAGCGAGATCATCGTCGCCACCAGCGAGGAAAAGGGGCTGGAGCAGATCGATGCGGATTACACGCTGGGCATTGCCGACCCGGCCTGCCCGGTGAAATTCGTCATCACCCAGAAGGCGCTGGCCGAAGGCTGGGACTGCCCGTTTGCCTACATTTTGGTCAGCATGGCCTCGCTGCATTCGGCGACGGCGGTCGAGCAGTTGCTCGGGCGCGTATTGCGCCAACCGGGCGCGAGCCATCGGCAGGCGCGGGCGCTCAATCAGTCCTACGCCTTCGTCGTCTCGCGCAACTTTGCCGAAACCGCCAGCGCCCTGCGTGACCGACTGGTGGCCGGCGCAGGTTTCGAGCGGCGCGAGGTGAGCGAGTTCGTGACCGCGGCCAGGGCCGAACAATCACGGCTGGATCTGGAAGGCCATGCCGGGCGCGTCGTCGTTCGGCCGGTGGCGATTACCCTGTCCGAGAAGCCCGATCTCAAGAGCGTACCCAAACCGATCCGCGACAAGCTGAGCTGGGATGGCAAGCTCAACACGCTGACCATCAATACCCCACTGACCGAGGATGAAGCGGCAACACTCAAGGCATCGGTCAGCTCGGAAACAGCGGCGGCGGCCATCGTTGAAGCCGCTGAAGTCAGCCGCACCAGCGCCATCGAGTTTTTCCAGACGCCGGCGGAATTGGGTGAACGTTTCCGCATTCCGCAACTCGCGCTGCGCATTCAGGGTGAGCTGGCCTTGTTCGACGACCCGGAAGTGCTGGAGTACCCGTGGGATCTATCGCTGTACGATGCCGCGCCAACGGCCGACGACCTCGTAGCGCTCGGTGCCGGCCTGAAGGTTTCGGAAGGCGGCGAGATCGACGTGGACGCCGCCTCTGGCCGCGTCATTTCACGCTTTTTGCCCGATCTGCAACGCGACCTGGGGCTGGTGTACCAACCGGAAAACTGGGACGAGATTCGCCTTGCCACCTGGCTTTGCCGCAACCTGCCGGAGCAATCCCTTACCCACGCCAGCAAGCAGGCCTTCGTTGCCGCGTGGCTGACCGAGCTGCTGCGCCGGGACGAGGTCACGCTGGCGCGCGCCAACCTGCAGAAGTTCCTGCTCCGCAATCGCCTTGAGGCGCGTATCCGCGACCTGCGCAAGCAGGCGGTGGGCAAGGCCTTCCAGCAAACGCTGTTCGGCGACGATGCGGCGTCGCGTGTGGTGGTGAGCGATCGCCATGCCTTCGATTTTCACCCGCAGGCCTATGCGCCCAGCCGCGATTATGATGGTCGCTTCGGCGCCTTCGATTTCAGGAAGCATTTCTACGGACGCATTGGCGATTTTGACAGCAAGGAGGAATTCGAGTGCGCCTGCTGGCTGGACATTCAGGCGCAGCAGGGCCGTATCCGGTTCTGGGTGCGCAACCTGGTGCGCCGCGAAGGCAGTTCCTTTTTCCTGCAGAAGGCCAATGGGCGTTTCTACCCCGATTTCCTTTGCCAGTTGCCGGAATGCTACGGAAAACCGGGACCCGTTCTGGCCGTCGAGTACAAGGGAGGCGACCGCTGGACGGATGCCGGGGATGACCGCCTGATCGGCGGCCTGTGGGCGAATTTGTCCGAGGGGCGCTGCCGCTTCGTGATGGTCAGGGACAAGCGCTGGGACTGGATCGAGCCTTTGTTGTACTAACCCGCGACTCCGCCATGCTCGCCTACATCCTGCGCCGACTGATCTACGCCATCCCGATCCTGATCGGGGTGAATCTGATTACCTTCGCCCTGTTCTTCGTCGTCAATACACCGGACGACATGGCGCGCATGCAACTCGGGGTCAAGCGCGTGACACCGGAGGCCATCGAGAAAT
>CAIVZW010000704.1 GCA_903910495.1 uncultured beta proteobacterium | reverse complement strand
CGCTGTTGTGCAGGGCTGGCGCCGCCGTTGTCGTCCAATGGCCGGAGCATGGTGTGGGCCTGGTCGGTGGCCAGCAGCGCCCGGCAATCCGCCGGCGGGTACCCGCTGATGATGCGCAAGGTTTTCAGGTCAAAGCGATTGCCAAGGCAGGCGGCCAGCGAGAAAAGATGCCGGGTGGCGCTGTCAAGGCGGCTGAGTTTCTGGACAAACAGCTCGACCACCGTGCCGGGCAAGTCCGCTTTGTTGAGGGCCGCCCTGCGCCATTGCCATGCGTGGCGGGCCTCGTCGAGCCAGATCAGCTTGGTGTCCAGCAGGAAGTCAAGCAAGGATCGCACAAAAAACGGATTACCCATGGTCGTGGCGTGGATGACTGCGGCCAGGTCCGCACTGGCATCCGGCGCCGGCGTCAGCGTGTCCAGCACCAGCGCCTGCACATCGTGGACGGCCAGGTTCTTGACGTGCAGCTCTGCGACTGGCACGGCCTGACTTCGCAAATCATCCACCGTGGACAGCAGCGGATGGCCGGCGCCCACTTCGTCGTCGCGATAGGCAACGATCACCAGCAGATAGCGCAGGGCAACGCCGACCTGCAACTGCTTAAGCAAGGCCAGGGAAGCGGCGTCAGCCCATTGCCAGTAATCCATGAACAGCACCAGCGGATGTTCGGGCCGGCACACGACCTTGAGAAAGTTTTGCACGACACCGGCAAAGCGGTGGCGGGCTTCCTGCGGGCTGATGTCCACCAAGGGCGGCTGCGCGCCGAGCAGGGACAGGAACTCGGGCACCAGATCAACCAGCAATTGACCCAGGTTGCCAATGGCCTCGCTGATTTCGGTTTTCCAGCGGGCGCGCTGCGGCTCGTCTTCCGCCTGCAATTCCCGGGCGAATTCCGCCAGCGCCTGGCGAAAGGCGAAATAGGGCGTGCTTTGCTGGTACTGGTCGAACTTGCCTTGAATGAAAAACCCGTTCTTATCCCGCACCGGCCGGCGCAGCTCCTGCACCAGCGCCGTCTTGCCCACCCCGGCACAGCCCGGCAGCAGCACCACGGTGCCATGCCCGCGGCTGCTGTGCTCAAATGCTGCGCACAGCGCGGCCAAGTCACGCTCGCGGCCATACAACCGGTCTGGTATCGCCAAGGGATTCATCGTAGGGCTGGTTCAGGGTTCAGGGAAAATGATGAATGATGAGTGATGAATGATGAATGCAGAACAAAAACAAGTCACGTGCTGCATGCTGCGCAGCCACTCATCATTCATCGTGCTCTTTCACACCCATCCCACCTGGTTTAATCTTTTTCTTCGACATGCATGGCAAATAATTCTCTTCACTGATCACTTTTGTTCCCGTTTTTTCTTCCAGATTCAGCCGTGCTTTCTTGGCAATGCCACCGCCTGCTTTACCGGCAATGGCATTTTCCGGCATGCCGGTTGCCTGCATGGTCTCGGCGATTTGCCGGGTGGAAAGTTCAGCCAGTGCGGTGAAGATCAGCTCCGCCTCGCTCATGTGGTCACGCAGGTTCTGGGTCTTTAAACCTTTGATGTGTTGGTGATCTTGCACCGTCAGATCCGACCATTCCTGATGGATGATGTTGGTCAGTATGGCGTATTCTTTCTCGTTTTTGATGTCGTGACTTTGCCAATAATCAGTCAGCTTGTTGCGGGTTTCCTGTCCCATCATCCGCTGTTGAATCCATTTGTTGCTTCTGCCGTGCTGATGCCAGTAGGCGCGGGCCCGGTCGAGCGACCGGGCTGGGTCGCCCATGTCCTGGAGCCGCTCGTACCCAACTTTTGCAAGCCATTGCTTGAAAGGTTCCGCCTTGGCTGACGGGATGGATTGAATAATCCGCAGCAGCCCCGCCACGTTCGCACAATCGGTCTCCCGCATTTTGCCGTCCGGCGCCTTCATTTTCAACTGTCGACAAATTGTCGACAGTTCAAGCCCGCCCTCGGTCTTGACCCGGATTTTCATCTTAAACCAGTAATCCCGCGCGTTGACGCTGTCCGTCAGCGCGGCGACGACATCAATCACGGAAAAATACCAGGTCTCGTTCGCGGCGTCGAAAAACCGGCGGATCGAATGCTTCTCAAACGCGACCAAAAGCAGTTTGCTCATGT
>CAIVZW010000703.1 GCA_903910495.1 uncultured beta proteobacterium | reverse complement strand
TCGCCATGGGTCAGCCGGCTCCACACGAAAACCATCGCCGTACACGGCGCGGCGGCGAGCAGGATCAGGCCGGCGATGTAACTGTCAAGCTGATCGGCCGGCAGGTACGGGGCAAAGATCTGCCGGATGAAAAGCCAACCGAGAAACGCCATCGAGAAGGGCTTGACCAGCCAGTTGATGAACAAGGTGACGCCGATGCCGCGGATGTGCTTGCGTACCTCATGCAACGCGCCAAAGTCGACCTTGACCAGCATCGGGATGATCATCACCCAGATCAGCAGACCGACCGGCAGATTGACTTGCGCGTATTCCATGCGGCCAATCATCTGAAAAACACCGGGCAGTGTCTGTCCCAGGCTAATGCCGGCGACAATGCAAAGGAAAACCCAGACGGTCAGATAACGCTCGAAGACGCTCAATGATGCGCCAGCGGCCACCCTGGCCGTCACTTCACATTGCGCGCTCATTGGCAGGCCTCGTGAATCAGGCGTGCCGCCGCAGTAATGTCCTGACGCGACATCGATTCCAGGTCGAGCGCCAGAAACGCCTTGATCCGTTTTTCGAGCGCGGTGTAGGCCACTTCAAATGCTTCACAGCGTGCTTCGATCGGCTCGACGTGCGCCGGGTCATCTATACCCCAGTGCGCGGTCGTCGGGTGTCCCGGCCAGATCGGGCAGGTCTCGCCGGCGGCGCTGGCGCAGACGGTGAATATGTAATCGAACTTGGGCGCACCGGGCACTACAAACTCGTCCCATGACTTGCTGCGCACTTCGGAGGGTAAGGGCACACCATGCCTGGCCAGCGTTTCCAGCGCCACCGGATTGACCTTGCCGGAGGGCTTGCTGCCGGCTGAAAAGGCGCGTACACGGCCTTTACCGAGGTGCTTGAACAGGGCCTCGCCGAGAATCGAGCGCGCCGAGTTGCCGGTGCACAAGACCAGCACGTTGATGGGGTTTGCATCACTCACGATTTGTTCCTTTCGGGGTACAGTGTTCCGGATTACCACCGCAGCAGTCATCGGTCAGGAAAGCGATCAGCGCGTCAATACCGGGCATTTCGGCACGGTAGCGTACGTAGCGCCCTTCCTGCACGGCCGTGACCAGGCCGGCCTGGGCCAGGGTCCTGAGATGAAATGATAGGGTAGGCGCTGGCAGGTCCAGTTGTTCGCCGATGACACCGGGGGTCAGGCCTTCCGGCGCGTTACGCAGCAGCAGACGAAAGACCGCCAGACGGCTTTCCTGGGCCAGTGCGGCGAGGGCGGTAACTGCATCTTTATTTTCCATATTTCCAATATTATGGAAATGTTGCCGTTTTGTCAACCGCAGCAAGACAAACCCTGATTGTTCATCTACCCTGTGGGTCGGCTCTGAATTTCCTTCGGTCAGGCTTCAGCCCGACAAGCGACTAAACGTCGGCCTGAAGGCCGACCCACAAGTCACGCGTTATGCCCGGCACCCGCTGCAGAAGCTATTTCGCCGGTCTTGGCGCCGTTCGCAACAGTTCCGCCAGTTCCGGCTTCCAGAATTTCGCCTGGGCGGCAGTACCGTGGCCGGCGGTCTGTTCGCTGCCGGGGATCAGCAGCACGCGACCGTTTTTCACGCGCTTGATTTCGCGCTCCAGCACGCCGAGTTCTGGCGGGTTGCGCTCGTCGTCAGCCGAGTTGATCGCCAGCAGAGCCGCCTGGATGCGTTCTAGCCCTGGCGAGGGGTTGTAATCGCGTGACGAATCCCACTGGTACAGGTGGTCGTTGGCATCCCCGGTGAACGGGGCGGCCAGGCGCTGGTTGAGCAGCTGGTCGGCTTTCTCGCGCGTCGGCGTGGCCTTGAACAGGGCCTGATTGCCGCCATTGGTGCCGATGCCGTAGAACACCGAGGCAAAGCGGGCGCTGGGCGGCTGTTTGGTGTAATTGCCATTCATCCATTCGGGATCATTGCGGATGGAGTCGATGATCAGACGCCGCATCATCCAGTTGCGCCCCGACATCTCGGTCGGCATTGAAGCCATCGGCACGGCAATGTCCATGGCCTCCGGATACTTCGTCGCCCAGATCCACGTTTGCATGCCACCCATCGAATTGCCCAGCACCAGCCGCAGATGCTTTACGCCAAGGTGCTCGGTCAGCAGCCGGTACTGCGCATCGACCATGTCGTCGTAGTTGTACTTCGGAAAAGCGGCGCGCAGCCCGTCCGAAGGCTTGCTCGACTTGCCGGTGCCGAGCGCATCGGTCAGGATGATGTAGTAGCGGCTGGCATCCAGTGCCTGCCCCGGGCCAAACAACTCGCCGGCAAAGGCCGGGGTGAGCATGTTGCGTGCCGAACCGGTGGTGCCGTGCAGGATCAGCACCGGTTCGCCGGAGGGCTCGCCCACCGTCGTGTAATGCAGGCGAAGTTCGGGCAACACTTCGCCGCTGTGAAAGCGGAAATCACGCACCACCCAATCGCCCTCCCTGGGTGCCAGATAGTCGGCAGCCAGGACAGGCAGGTTGATCAGTGTTAGCGCCAGACCACACATTGTCAGGGCAATCCTCTTGATGAACGCCATCAGCCACTCCTTTCCTGCCGTTTTCCGGGTGTCCCCAAGCCCTGCAAAAACACAGGTACTGCGCTGAACCACCGGTTCAGCGCAGGGAGCATCGGCGACTTACTTCGACAGCGCCTTGAACCAGCCCAGCCCGTCTTCGGTCTTGCCGCGCGGCTTGTACTCGCAGCCGACCCAGCCGGTATAACCGAGTTCATCGAGAAGCTTGAACAGATGCGGGTAATTGACTTCGCCTTCGTCGGGTTCATGCCGCGCCGGGACGCTGGCGATCTGGATATGGCCGATCCCGGCGAAGTTGTTCTTCAAGGTCACGGACAGATCACCGTCCATGATCTGGGCGTGATAAAGGTCCATCTGCACCTTGAGGTTGGGCTCGCCAATCTCTTTGCAGATGGCATGCCCATCAGCCTGGTGATTCAGGAAATAACCGGGAATGTCACGCGTGTTGATCGGTTCGATGACAAAAGCCAGACCCTGCTTGGCCAGGGCCTTGGCCGCATAGCGCAAATTCTCGATATACACCGCTCTATGCTTTGCCCGGTCGGCACCGGCCGGAAACAGACCGGCCATGGCGTGCAGCGTCGGCGTACCCATGACCTGGGCATATTCGATGGCCGTCGCCACACCGGTACGGAATTCCTCTTCGCGCCCGGGCAGCGAGGCGATCCCGCGCTCACCACCGGCGAAGTCACCGGGAGGCAGGTTGAAAAGGTTGTTCACCAGCCCGTTACTCTTCAGCCAGCCGGCCACCTCTGCCGCCGGATAATCGTAGGGGAAAAGAAATTCGACGCCTTTGAAGCCGGCCTTGGCGGCGGCAGCAAAGCGCTCCGGAAACGGAATTTCCTGGAACATGAACGAAAGGTTGGCAGCAAATTTTGGCATGGTCGCTTCCTTAAAAATCAAGTTTAAAAACGGATTTGAGTTCGGCAATTTGGTCCGCATTCAGGCACTGGGTTGGCGTGTTGCGCAAGAGCAGGAACAACTTGGCGGTTTCTTCAAGTTCTTCAGTAGCGTAAATGGCGGCTTCCAGACTGGTTCCAGAGACTACGGGACCGTGGTTGGACAATAGCACGGCGCTGTGTCTGGACGCCAGTCCGCGGATCGCCCCGGCCAGCGCCTGATCCCCCGGACGGAAATAGGGGACGAGCGGCAGACGCCCGATCTTCATCACGAAGTAAGGCGTCAGCGGCGGGATGCAGTCCGCATGATCAAGGCCGCTCATGCACGACACCGCCGCCGAGTGCGTCGAGTGCAGATGCACGATGGCCCCGGCAGCACTGCGTTCCTCGTACATCGAGCGGTGCAGGAAGGCTTCCTTGGATGGCGGATCACCCGCCAGATGCCGGCCTTCCCAGTCGAGTTTCGCAATGCGTGCCGGATCGAGTTCGCCCAGGCAGGCATTGGTCGGCGTCAGCAGCCAGCCATCCTCCAGGCGAACACTGATATTGCCGCTGCTGCCGGCAGTCAGGCCGCGCTCGTAGAGAGAACGCGACAGCCGCGCGATCTTCTCGCGCTGCCGGTTTTCTTCCGAATGATTCACTGCGCTCATGATGGCAACTTGCTCCAGGCCTTGAGGAAGAAGTCCGGCGTGCCAAAATTGCCCGACTTGAGCGCCAGCGCCAGCGGCTTTTGGCTGGAGTCTTCTGTAATGCCTACCGTCCATGGCACGCCGGGATCGATTTCCGGTCCGATGCGCAGGCCGGTGACCCCGAGCGCCTTGACCACAGCACCGGCGGTTTCGCCGCCGGCGACGATCAGTTGTCCGACGCCCAGTCCAACCAGTCCCTTGGTAATGGCCGCCAGAGCTTCCTCGACCAGACTGCCGGCTTTCTCTGTGCCCAGTTGGGCCTGCACGGCTTTGACCGCTTCCGGCGCCGCCGTGGCATAGATCAGCAGCGGGCCATCCTTGATGCGGCTGGCGGCCCAGGCTAGCGCCGCAGCGACCACGTCCGTGCCGCGCGCCAGTTCGAAGGGATCAACATTGAAGGCCGGATGCACCATGCGCATGGCGGCGACCTGACCTTGCGTGGCGACGGAACAACTGCCCGAAATGACGGCACGCAAACCGCCCGTAGACGGCAGGGCATCGGCCACCTGACTTTCAGCCAGCAATCCTGCACGGCGGAAATTCTGCGGCAGCCCGAGGGCGATGCCGGATCCCGCCGTGACCAGCGGCATGTCGGCACAGGCCGCACCGATGCTCATCAGGTCGTCATTTGACAGGGCATCGACCACGGAAAAATTGCAGCCTTCGGCTTCCAGTGCCTTGAAGCGGGCGCGGATGGCATCGGCGCCCTTGAGTACGGTGGAATGTTCGGTCAGACCGACCTTGCCCTTGATCTGTGCCTGCAGCACGCGCACCAGGCTGGCGTCGGTCATCGGGGTCAGGGGGTGATTCCGCATGCCTGAGTCGGACAACAGAATGTCGCCGACGAACAGGTGCCCCTTGTAGATGGTCCGCCCATTGACCGGGAAGGCCGGGCAGGCAATAGTGAAGTTGCTGCCCAGTTCCTTCATGAGCGCTTCGCCCACCGGGCCGATGTTGCCCTTGGCCGTCGAATCGAAGGTCGAGCAGTATTTGAAGTAAAACTGGCGGCAACCCGCCTTCTGCAGCCAGTGCAGTGCCGCCAGCGATTCGGCAATGGCCTCGTCGGCAGGCGTCGTACGTGATTTCAGCGCGATGAGAACCGCATCGACATCATCACCAATCGGCTCCTGCGGCACACCGATCATTTGTACCGTGCGCATGCCGGCCTTGACCAGCATGCCGGCCAGGTCGGTTCCGCCGGTGAAATCATCGGCGATGCATCCAAGCAATACAGTCATTTCAATCTCCTGAATGATTAATAACTAAGTGAGCCACTTCATCGGCACCATGACTGCGGGAACAGCACGAGCAGGAACATGAGGACGGTTTCGGCGACGAGGAAGAGCCAGACGCCCCTGATAAAAGCCCTCGCGCAACAGCGACATGGCCACGCCCATTTCCATGCCCCCCAGTCCGATCACGCCGACCGTCTTTTTGACAGTTGAATTCATGAATTTCCTATCCAACGCATAGCAAATATTTGTCGTACAACAATACATAAGACAACATTTCCAAGTAAATCATAGTAACAGATCAGTTGTAAAACCCAAAAGGAGCCGTAGGATTAAACGATTGCAGTTCAAGCCAGCGGGTCTTTATGCGCGTACCTTGACTTGCGTCATCGTAGAACAATGCTTTCTCACAAATATCCCTACTCAAGAACCTGTCATCGTGGAAAAACTGTCTTCAAACGGGCGAGGCCAAATCCGGCGCTCGCATAACGGCCCCGTCGGCTGCCGAACTCGCCAATCGGGAATAAATAGCGAGATAGCCACGCGTAAACTTCGGTTTCGGACGCTTCCAGGTGGCCAGACGCTCAGCAATTTCCTGGTCGGACAGATGCAATTGCAGCGCCCCCTTTGGAATGTCGATGGTTATCCTGTCCCCATCCCGGACTGCCGCCAATGGCCCGCCATCCGCTGCTTCCGGCGAGATGTGACCAACGAAGCAGCCGTTATTGGTGCCCGAGAAACGCCCGTCGGTGATCAGTGCCGTCTTCTTGGCCAGTCCCATTCCATAGAGGTATTTCATCGCCTTGTACATCTCGCGCATGCCAGGACCGCCCTTGGGGCCTTCGTAGCGGATGACCACCACATCACCCTCGCAGATGTGGCCAGCCAGAATGGCTTCCTCGGCCGCTTCCTCGGAGTCGAAAACGCGTGCCGAACCGCTGAAAATAAGCATGTCCGGATCAATGGCCGCCGGTTTGGTTACGGCAGTGGCCGGGGCCAGATTGCAGCGCAGGATGGCCAAGCCCTTCTGGCGACTGAACGGACTGTCCATCGTACTGATGATTTCAGGGTTGGACGGGTACTTGTAGCAGTAGTCTTTCAGGTTGTGCTCGACGCTCTGGCCGCTTACTGTCTGACAGTCACCATGAAGCAGCGAGAGGATTGACTGCATGACGCGCGGAATGCCGCCGGCCTTGTGGAAATCTTCCATGTCATACTTGGACGAGGGATTGACTTTGGCTACCTGCGGTGTCGTTGCACTCAGCCGGTCGTAGGCTTCCATCATCTGTGCGCCGGTGATGCCCAGTTCGGCGGCAACTGCGGTCAGGTGCAGAACGGCGTTGGTCGAACCACCGGTAGCCATCAAAACGCGAATGGCGTTTTCGAGCGATGCAAACGTAATGACCTTGTCGGCAGTAATTTGCTGCCTAACCAGATTGACGATGGCCTGACCGGTGGCTTCGCCGAGGCGCAGACGGTCGTTATAAACGCCGGGAACCAGAGCAGCGCCGGGCAGCGACATGCCCATCGCTTCAGCCATGCAGCACATGGTATTGGCCGTACCATAGAAGGCGCAAGAGCCGCAGGTCGGGCCGCAGGACTCTTCAAGATTGCAGTAGGTAGCCTCGTCGATCTTGCCGATTTTCAGCATGCCCAGTCCTTCGGACATGGTCGTCAAGTCAGACTTGCGCCCGTCGAATTCGACGCCACCTAGCATCGGTCCGCCGGGCAGCAGGATGGCCGGGATGCGCAGGCGCGCGGCGGCCATCAGCATGGCTGGAACGATCTTGTCGCACGAGCCGAGCAGAACGATGCCGTCCAGCCGGTGCGCCTCGACCATGACTTCGATGTCGTTGGCAATCAGGTCGCGCGAGGGCAGGATATAGTGCATTCCGGCATGCCCTTGCGCCGTGCCGTCGCAGGCGGCGATAACGCCGAATTCCGCCACTGTACCGCCGGCCATGTGAATGCCCTTGCGTACGTGTTCAGCGACCTGGCGCAGGTTGGTGTGCCCCGGAACGAGGTCATTCCAGGAATTGGCGATGCCGATGATCGGCCGGTCAAGGTCATCCTCGGAGTAACCCGCCGATTTATAGACGCTACGATTTAAGCACCATTCGGGCTTTTTCAGGATGTCGCTGCTGCGATTGCTCATGTTGTTCTGTCCCTCTCCATTACACCGGAATCAACCCACGCGCCTTGGCCAGCGTGATGGCTGCGTCCTCGATCATGTCTTCCTGGCCGCCAACCATGCCGCGCCGGCCAAGTTCCATGACGATCTCGCGCGCCGGCACGCCATACTTCTTCTCGGCGCGCTTGGCAAAGAGCAGGAAGGATGAATAGACGCCGGCATAGCCGAGTGTCAGCGCATCGCGATCGACGCGCAGCGGGTGATCCATCATCGGCACGACGAGGTCTTCGGCCACGTCCTGTGCCTTGAACAGGTCGATGCCCGTCTCGATACCCATGCGCTTGCAAACGGCGACAAAAACCTCCAGCGGCGTATTGCCGGCCCCGGCGCCCAACCCGGCCGCAGCAGCGTCGATGCGCGTGGCGCCGCAGTCGACAGCGATGATCGAATTAATCACGCTCATCGACAGGTTGTGGTGGCCGTGGAATCCAAGCTCCGTCTCCGGTTTGAGCGCAGCGCGCACGGCGGAAATTCTGGCACGAACGTCTTCCGGCAGCATGTAGCCCGCCGAGTCGGTGACATAAACGCAGTTGGCGCCGTAGGACTCCATCAGCAGCGCTTCCTTGACCAGCCGCTCCGGCGCTGCCATGTGCGCCATCATCAGGAAGCCGACGGTATCCATTCCAAGTTTGCGGCCGAGGTCGATATGCTGTTCGGAGACGTCGGCCTCGGTACAGTGGGTGGCCACACGGATCGTCTTGACACCGAGAGCCTGCGCCATGCGCAGGTGATCGACGGTGCCGATGCCGGGAATCAGCAGGGCGGATATTTTGGCGTTCCGCATCAGCGGAATGACCGCGGACAGGTAGTCCTCGTCGCTGTGGGCCGGGAATCCGTAATTGACCGACGCGCCGCCCAGCCCGTCGCCGTGGGTGACTTCGATCAGCGGCACGCCAGCAGCGTCAAGCCCGCAGGCAATGGCCTTCATCTGTTCCAGGCTGATCTGGTGGCGTTTGGCGTGCATGCCGTCACGCAGCGACATGTCGTGGACAGCGACTTTTTTCGTGGGCTGGTTCATCGCGCTTCTCCCCCGGTGGCCGGCAGTGTCAGGCGGCCGGCAATGATCTCTTCAGCAAACATCTCGGCAGTGCGCGCCGCAGCGGCCGTCATGATGTCGAGGTTGCCCGAGTAACGGGGCAGGTAATCGCCCAGCCCCTCAACCTCGAGGAAGACGGACACACGATTGCCGTCGAACACCGGGCCGTTGACCAGCTTGTAGCCGGGAACGTATTTCTGCACTTCCTCGATCATGGCACGGATCGCAGCGGTGATGGCGGCCTCGTCGGGTGCCGATTCGGTCAGGCAGTGTACAGTGTCGCGCATGATCAGCGGCGGCTCGGCCGGGTTGATGATGATGATCGCCTTGCCTTTCCTGGCTCCGCCGATGTGCTCGATGGCTGCCGTGGTGGTGCGCGTAAATTCGTCGATGTTCTTGCGCGTGCCGGGTCCTGCGGATTTTGACGAGATGGTGGCGACGATCTCGCCGTAGGCGACAGGTTGTACCCTGGCGATGGCGGCGATAATCGGGATAGTGGCTTGCCCGCCGCAGGTGACCATGTTGACGTTCATCACCTGCCCGCCCAGGTGTTCGAGGAGGTTAACCGGCGGCACGCAGAAGGGGCCGATGGCGGCTGGCGTAAGATCGATGACCATCACCCCGCGGGCGGTCAGCTTGTCCGAGTTTTCCTTGTGCACGTAGGCCGAAGTGGCGTCAAACGCGATCTGCACGCCGTCTTCCGCGAGATGCGGCAGCAACCCGTCAACGCCTTGATCCGTGGTTTTCAGACCAATGTCACGGGCACGCTGCAAACCCTCCGATAACGGATCGACGCCGACCATCCACACCGGTTCGAGAACAGGGCTGCGCTGCAGCTTGTACAAGAGATCGGTGCCGATGTTGCCTGAACCGATCAACGCGCATTTGATTTTCCTGCTCATGGGACTTCCTTGAATACCACCCGTGCGGAGGCGGGGTGCATTATGTTGATACTTGGTATCTCGCTAGCATCAATGGGGATGGCAACAAGGAAGCGCATGCCGAGAAGTCAATTGACCCCGCAATTGGTGCTCTGCATCACTCTCGAGCGAGATTCCTTCTTCAAAGGATACCGGGGTAATTCCATTTCCAGATCAATAATGACACGAAGAAGAGCCGCAGACAGTGCAATTAGCACGGCAAGGCGATGCCGACAAAGTCAGTATTGGTTTGGTAATGGAATAATTCATTGGTGGCAGGACATGGCCCTTATCCGGTTGCCAGCAAGGCCGGACCCGCCGGTGAAATTGTCAGCGATACATTCAAGCAATGCAGTCATTTCAAGCTGCTGGTTATTTTTTTTCAGGCAACTTGATGCCCGGGAAGTTTTTGATCACGGCGGAATCATCCTCAAGGCCATGGCCTGAGGCTGAGGCCTGCATGTACATCTGATGCGCCGTGGCCGAAAGCGGCAGCGGAAAAACACTTTTCCTTGCGTAATCAAGAACGATGCCCAGATCCTTGATGAAAATATTCACCGCGGACAAGGGCGTGTAATCCCCGGCCAGGATATGCGGCACCCGGTTCTGGAACATCCACGAGTTGCCGGCACTGTTGGTGATCACTTCATAAACCTGAGCGGGATCGGCGCCGGCGCGAATGGCCAGCGCCATGGCCTCGCCGGCCGCCGCGATATGCACACCGGCCAGCAACTGGTTCACCATCTTGACCACCGAACCGGGCCCGACTTCGTCGCCGAGGCGATAGATCTTGCCGGCAATGGCTTCGAGAACGGGTTCGCACTTGGCGTAAGCGGCGGGCGAACCGGACGTCATGATGGTCATCTCTCCGGCCATCGCCTTGGCCGCGCCACCGGAAATCGGCCCGTCAATCATCAGCAGGCCGGCGCTTTCCAGGCGTTTGCCCAGCGACCGGGCAAAATCGGGCGATACCGTCGAACAGGCAATAACGACCGAACCCGGCTTCATGCACGCCGCCGCACCATTGTCGCCAAAGAGCACCGCCTCGGTCTGATCGGCCGTCACCACAACGACGACCAGCACATCGACGACCTTGGCCAGCGCCGCCGGCGATTCGGCACGATGGCCGCCGGCATCGACCAGCTTCTGCACGACTTCAGGACGTACATCGCAGACATGCACCTCAAAGCCTTCACGCAGCAGGGACATGGCCACACCCATGCCCATCGCGCCCAGACCGATGACGCCGACGGGCATCTTCACTTGCGCATTCATTTTTTGATCTCCAGATAATTAAAATGATTTATCGTGCATAGACCAGGTCGCGCAGGAACAGCGAGACCTGCGGCACATAGGTGATGACCATCAGACAGCACAGAATCACCAGAACGAAGGGGATCAATTCCCGAATAATCTGGTCAAGCGATATCTTGGCTACCGTGCAGGCGGCGAACAGATTGACGCCGAAGGGCGGGGTGATCATGCCAAGCGCCAGATTGACGACCATGATCGTGCCGAAATGTACCGGGTCGATGCCGAATTTCATGGCCACCGGCGCCAGGATAGGCGCCAGAACAATGATCGACGCCGAGGTCTCGATGAACATGCCGATGATGAACAGCGCCCCATTGACCCCGAGCAGGAACATCGCCGGTGAGGTAAGCGTTGCCTTGAGGAAATCGCCGATTGCTTCCGGCACGCCGGCACGCGTGATCAGGAAGCTGAACAGCCCGGCGTTGGCGATGATGAACATGATCACCGCCGAGGAAATCACCGACTTCTTGAAGATTGGGAATAGGTCTTTAAGTTTGATTTCCTTATAGATAAACATTCCGACAATCAGCGCGTAGAACACGGCGACGACAGCCGCTTCGGTCGGCGTGAAAACGCCGCCGTAGATGCCGCCGAGGATGATCACCGGCATCATCAGCGCCAGTGCAGCCTCGCGCGTGGCCCGGCCGAATGTCAGGCGCCCGATGTGGTCGTTCTTGCCGTAGCCCTTGTACTTCGACCAGCACCAGACGAAGAACATCAGGGAGCAGCCAATCAGGATTCCGGGGCCGAAGCCGGCGATGAACAGTTCGCCGATCGACACTTCGGCCGAAACGCCGTAGAGGATCATCGGGATCGACGGTGGAATGATGACCCCGAGTTCAGCGCTGCAGGCCTGCAGGGCCGCCGCGAAGTTGGTCGGATAACCGTGACGGATCAGCGCCGGGATGAGGATGGCGCCGATGGCGAAGGTCGTTGCCACGCTTGACCCGGAGACCGCTGCAAAAATCATGCAGGTCATCACGCAGGTTATCCCCAGTCCGCCCTGCAAACCGCCGACGATGGACTTGGCGAAATTGACCAGACGATTCGATATGCCGCCGACCTCCATCAGGTTGCCAGCGAGGATGAAGAACGGAATGGCACCGAGCGCAAACTTGTCGATGGCCGAGAACATTTCCTTCGGCGCCACCAGCATCGGAATACTGGAAAAAAAGTGAATACCCGTAACGCTGGCCAAGCCGATGGAAATGGCAATCGGAATGCTGAACGCAAAAAAGATGACCATTGAAGCAAACATTGCACTAGACATTTTTAGTCCCCTGACTCTGATCTGCGTATTGGATTACTGCTGTGTTTCGAGTTCGTTATGCCTGGGATCCAGGAAGTTGGCGATCACCGCGATGATGGCGAAGAAGGCGCCGACCGGCAAAGCCGCATAACCGACACTCATCGGGAGAAACTCGATTCCGCCGATTTCCTGAAAACGTGTACGCCAGGCGATGTCAACACCGTACCACACCAGAACCGACAGAAAGATCACGGTAACGAGGGTAATCATGAAGTGCAATGGGCGCTGGAAACGGCCGCTGTGGCGAAACAGGAGATCGACCGAAACCTGTGAGCCTTCACGGAAGGCCACCACCACGCCGAACATCACCATCCAGATCAGCACCAGGCGGATGGAGATTTCGCTCCAAGTTGAAGGCTCGTTGAATATGAAACGCGTCAGGACCTGGAAGATCCCGAGCGTGGAGGCGATGGCCAGCAACACGCACGCACTGTGAATGATCCCGGAGGTCATGCGCTGCTCAAAGGCAAGAAATAAAGTTTTCATGGTTTTACTCCGGATCGATAC
>CAIVZW010000702.1 GCA_903910495.1 uncultured beta proteobacterium | reverse complement strand
TCCCGCTCAAAGTGGCTGGTTTTGAGGTGACCCTACGTGGCTGGTTTTGGGTGACCCCTGACAAGGAGGAACTCGGTTCGACCCGGAAGCGGAATCAGCCGATAATCATCAACCGCAACGACCCAGAGACTGGTCTGAAGAACGGTTCCGTGGGCCTGATCATGGATTTCAACGGAGCGCGGACCGCCTTCTTTCCGGGCGCGGCCGGAGAGGCGAAGATCATGCGATTCGTGATCAGCCAGTTGCCCGATTACAGCCCTGCTTGGGCCATGACGATCCACCGCTTGCAGGGGAGCGAATTCAAACACGTGGTTGTCGTCCTACCAATAGAAACCAGCCCGCTGGCGACCTGCGAACTGGTGTACACCGCCATAACTCGCGCCCAAGAGTGGGTGTATGTCTGGGGCTCCCTCACGACTATAGAAAAAGCGCTCGATCCTCGGCCGCGACGCGGGTCGCTGCTGGAGCGATCACCTCGATCAAAGTGGCGCGGTGCTGGTCGTCGGGCAGGATGCCCCGAATGATGTCCTGCAATTTCCGCAACTCGGCACTGGTGTGTTGCTCCACTACCGCCGAGACGAAGCGCTGCAACATTTCGTACTGCTCTTCCGGCGTCAGAGTGCAGGGGAACCCGTAGATCGCCGGTCAGCCGTGAACAGCGGTGGACACACTAAAAGAAAGTAGGCTCCCGCCGCTGAAGCACGAATCGTATGAGGGGCATTTACCACCGGAAAGGTCTCATTTTGTAGACAATCGTGCTTCCATTAGCTCCGAGCAAACTATCATTCGAGCATAGAATGCTACCGTTTTCAGGCACATTGATCCAACGAGAAAAACAGAGCTGATTTTCAGAGCGAGCTAACAGGGCAATCTTTCCTCGTGGTAGATCCATTGCAAATCTCCCGTCGGCATCAGTTCGGCATTGCGCAATACTCCCGCCATCAAATAGGGCACGGATCACCTTCTCGAATGCCTCGGTCTCCGCTCCATTTTTGATATTTGAGTAAGCTCTCTTGGCCGTCTCAGCTGAAAGACCGGTTGCGCGAAGCTCGGACGTTACCCCTGTCAACATCTCTTCCAACTGATCGAGTTCATCGCGCTTCGTGACTTTCCGCCACTGCTCAACTGCCGCTCTCCATTCACTGCCATGCACATTGTCATGCCGAACAGCCCAACCGGGCAGAGATGATGTCGGTCCAAGTCTGACTTCCGCAGCTTCAAAATAAATTCGAACCTCAGACAATTGACTCACGATGCGCTTCTCCAAGTCAGAAAGTCTGGCCAACTCGGCCCTTTCCCTATCAGCAGAAATTCTTAGTGAGTGTACTTCCGCGTGTCGTATTTTCTCAACGTCTGCAAAAGATTGATCCGCCCGAAACGATACCGCTAGAGCCTGCGCCTCGGAAAGAAATACCACCTCTGCACCCGCAATCTTTTGGACGCCGCCGTTTTGATCTGTCAGAAATATCTGCCCAGAAACGGGAACTTTCCCGCAACCGCCAACTAGCATGAAGACCGGAAGAACAAATCGCGCCATCTGAACCCGTGGATCGCGGCTTCGTGCAATCTGTCGAAAAAGGAGCCTTCTTAGAACCACGACACATTCCAAATACTGGCATGCATGGGCCATGCGGAAATGCGATACTACATCCTCTCGTGCAGCAACTTAAATCGCAGTAGGCCTTGACCGATGCACATGAAGTGGGCCACTGCGGGAAGAACTACTCACAAGCATGGTAACGACGTCACGCCCTATTTGTGTCGTCGAACGGGCGAAGAAAACTACGCCGATTTACCGGGTAAACTATGGATTCCAGCATTCGCGCACCTTGTTCACGCTACTGGCCGGTGTAAACTCGCCGAATCGAAATTGGCAAGTCATTTGATACCATCACCGCTTCTGCTCGGAAGGGAAGGTGTTTGGTGAGGTTCCTGTAGGGGTTTAGTTTCTTGCCGTAGTAGTAGCCCCAGATGTGGAGAACGTCTTTGCTGCCTCGCACCTTTTGCCCAATAGTTTTCTCCGCAGTGGGCTTCTTGATCGTTCGCCAATCCCACAAATTGTCGGAGTCCCACTCATTATCGTAGTCTGGTCCGAGCGCATTTTTTAGCATTGGCGCCGCAAACTTCGGCCTGAAGAAGAAGTTTTCCCCATCCGGTCTTGGCATGGTGATGAACAACTCAAAGCCATCCCGATAGTAACGGTACGCAAGTGTCTCCATTGGTGGCCGTAAATCTGTCGGTTTGATTTTGGACTTGGACCTTCCCTTTGTGAATTTGATCGAAATCGGTGGAAAGAAATTGGGATCAGCGGCAGGCGTGACGCCGTTCATTTTCTACAAATATCGATTGAGGAACCATATTGAGGTCATTGGTGAATCTCGCCCTAGAGGGAATCAAGCGCCAAACCGCAGAACAGGTAGACACTCCAAACGACGCTGTGCGGGCAACTAATCGTGGCCTCCTTTGCGGTAGCGCC
>CAIVZW010000701.1 GCA_903910495.1 uncultured beta proteobacterium | reverse complement strand
CATTGGCCGCGTCACCGTTAACCGAAGCGATGGTGATCGTGCCGTCTTCCTTGATATCGATCGTGGTGCCGGTTTCTTCGGTGATGGCGCGAATGACCGCACCGCCCTTGCCGATCACGTCGCGGATCATTTCCGGATTGATCTTCATGGTGTACAGGCGCGGGGCGTAGGCCGACACTTCTTCGCGCGGGCCGGCCGCAGAACTCTGCATCTGGGCGAGAATGTGCAAGCGGGCCTCTTTGGCTTGAGCCAGCGCAACCTGCATGATTTCGCGGGTGATGCCCTGGATCTTGATATCCATATGCAGTGCGGTGATCCCCGAATCGGTACCGGCGACCTTGAAGTCCATGTCGCCGAGGTGATCTTCGTCGCCCAGGATGTCGGTCAGCACGGCAAAACGGTTGCCATCCTTGATCAGCCCCATGGCGATACCGGCCACGTGGGCCTTGAGCGGCACACCGGCATCCATCAGCGCCAGCGAAGAGCCGCAGACCGAGGCCATCGAGCTTGAGCCATTGGATTCGGTGATCTCGGAAACCACGCGCATGGTATAGGAGAAGTCCTCGGCTTTCGGCAGCACGGCGATCATCGCCCGCTTGGCCAGACGACCGTGGCCGATTTCGCGACGCTTGGGCGTACCGACGCGACCGCATTCACCGGTGGCATAGGGCGGGAAGTTGTAATGCAGCATGAAACGCTCGCGGTACTCGCCGGCCAGCGCATCGATGATCTGCTCGTCACGGCCGGTGCCGAGCGTGGCGACCACCAGAGCCTGCGTTTCGCCTCGGGTGAACAATACCGAACCATGGGTGCGCGGCAGAACACCGGCACGGATGGCGATCGGACGCACGGTACGCGTATCGCGACCGTCGATGCGTGGCTCACCGGCCAGAATGCGACTGCGTACGATTTTGGCTTCGACATCGAAGAACAGGTTGTTGATGGTGTGGGCATCAGGCGCACCATCGCCCGCGGTCAGCACCTCAACCGCCTTGCTGGAGATTTCGTGGATGCGCTGCGTACGCTGCTGTTTGCTGGAGATACGGAAGGCTTCCTGCAGATCGGCTTCGACCAGCGCATTGAGTTTGCCGACCAGTTCTTCGTTCTTGGCAGCGGGCGCCCAGTCCCACTCCGGCTTGCCGGCTTCTTCAACCAGCTCGCTGATGGCCTTGATCACCACCTGCATCTTATCGTGGCCATAAACCACGGCGCCCAGCATGACGTCTTCGGACAGGATGTCGGCTTCCGATTCGACCATCAGCACCGCCGATTGCGTTCCGGCGACGACGAGGTTGAGTTGGCTGCTCTTGAGTTGGGTCAGTGTCGGGTTGAGCACGTATTGGCCGTCGATATAACCGACCCGCGCCGCGCCGAGCGGACCGTCGAACGGGATGCCGGAAACCGCCATGGCGGCTGAAGCTCCGATAATGGCCGGGATATCCGGGTCGACCTCGGGGTTAAGCGAGACCACCATGGCCACCACCTGTACTTCGTTGTAGAAGCCTTCGGGGAAAAGCGGACGCAGCGGGCGGTCGATCAGGCGCGAAGTCAGAGTTTCTTTTTCCGACGGGCGGCCCTCGCGCTTGAAGAAGCCTCCGGGAATGCGGCCGGCGGCATAGGTCTTTTCAATGTAATCGACAGTCAGCGGGAAGAAATCCTGCCCCGGCTTGACCGACTTGTTGCCGACCACGGAAACCAGCACGACGGTATCATCGACCGTGACCATGATGACGGCGCCGGCCTGACGGCCGATCTCACCGGTTTCCAGCGTGACCTGATGCGCACCATAGGTGAACGTTTTTTTGGCGATAGTAAACATGTTTTCCTCTCTCAATAGTCCAACGCGCGTACCCACGGCACCGGTACGCAATTCAACAACGCGCCAACATGGCGTAAAGCTGCAAAAACAACAACAGCGGCACAACCCTCAAGGGGCTGGCCGCTGTCATTTATCCGGATCGTCTGCACCCCTAACCGCACAGCGGCTCGGCAGGCAGGCTTACTTACGCAGGCCGAGACGGGCAATCAACGCACGATAGGAATCGGCGTTGGTGCGCTTCAGGTAGTCCAGCAACTTGCGACGACGGCTCACCATGCGCAGCAGACCGCGGCGGGAATGGTG
>CAIVZW010000700.1 GCA_903910495.1 uncultured beta proteobacterium | reverse complement strand
CATACGCGAGCCGAGTGCCGAGATCAGGCGACCGGCGCACTTGTGGATTCGCAGATCAAACTCTTCGTGACTGCCTACGAGTCGCTTAAGTCTGAGGGCAACGAAGCTCTTCTGCGATCCTGCGAAGGCGCTATCGTCATTCCAGTCATTCGGTTGCCGACGAATGGCGAGGATGCTCGTGAACCGTCGCACGCCGCCAACAACACCATCCGCAATGCCATCGAGAAGTGGAAAGCCGTCGCCCCCTCCTCGCGGCTGGGCGACCCCATTTTCATGCCAAACGAATACACAGTGGGGCATGAGAATGCGGTCCGCGCGGTCCAGGATCGACTTCGTTCCACACTCACACCACTGCTGGCCGATGCACGCGGTATCGAGACCAGCCTGACGGCGCAGGCGGAGCACCGCATCGCTTGGGCTGACAAAGAAGCCCTGCAACTGGTCGATGTGATTCTCACGAAGTCCAACGTTTCCCTCTGCAACCTTGACGAAGCCACGCGCGAGATGTCGGACAACGCTCTCCATGAACTTGTCGGTGATGATGCGGCACTCGAAGCGCTTATTCGGCAAGAGTTGCGAAAGGCATCCATTCGCTTCACGTGGGACGGCTTTTTCCCCTACAAGCCATTCCTGAGGACGCTCGCAGTTACCGCGGGCGCATGGGATCGCCTGCTCTTTCTTACGACCGGCAGCCTGCCGTCGCTAGCGATGACCGCGCTTCAAATCGGAAAAAATATCCGTGACAACTGGCAGTTCATGCGACGCTTTAACTTTCGTCTGGCAAAACGCCTTGAGGCTACTCTTGCCGCCAGGCTCCAACCGGACCTTCGCAATCTGGCCGTGGCAACCGCACCAACTGAAAAGGGAAATGCCGACGCAACCGTGCATCAACCGGACATCAGAGTCCACGGCATTGAGGAACTACAGGAATGTTCGCGGGCGATCTTCGGAAACGTCGTCGCCGCACATTCTCCAAGCCGTTCGATGCTGTTTGCTTTGGGTGCAGCAGCGTTTGCACTTTTTCTGGCGCTAATGTGTGTGCCTGTGGTTTCCACTTTCTGGGCATACATCTCCTCTTGCATAACTGTAGGGAGACAGGGGTTTTCTTCTCTTGATTTCACCTTGCCTACTCTATCGATGTTTCTTGGAGCTGCAGCGATTTCTGCAGCGCCAAGCGTCGTTTTGGCGTGGATTGCGATGCTCACCTCGTGCAGTGGTGGCCGCGTGAAGAGTGCCGCCGGCCGCGCAAGGAGCGAGCATGAGCGGGAAATCACACAACGCTTGTCAGACAACAGACTGAGATTCGAGGTACTTGATCCAAGAATCACGGCGTTGCGCAAACTGCTTGCGTTGCGCTACCATTTGTCGCCCAAGAAGCTCCCTTCCTCAACTGATGCTGCCTAATCGACTTCCCCTCCGGACAGCCGCGATCTCACAAGGAGTACGTTGATGCTGACGCACGCCTCCAGGCCTGCCTCCACGCAGCATTTCGTTGCCAAAGCCACAGCGCTGCGAATGACGTCGTTCGTATTCCTATTGTTTCTGTTTACACCCGTCATGGGCTGCGGAGCAGATGGGCCTGTTAGGGCACCTGCCTCCGAGAAACCCAGCGGCGAGAACTCCGCTGTGACCCCGGTTTCACCTCCTACACCACCCACCCCGCCTGCAGCAGGCGCGCCCGCCCCTGCCGAAGACCCCGCAAATGCGGATTCAGGCACAACCGCCCTGCAGGCGGAAGAAACCCAAGGCGACAAGGCCACTCTCGAACTGCTGCGGCAACTCGCCAAGCGCAAGTCAGCTGTGCGACAGAAATTGGCCCTGATGCCCCAGAAGGTCAGTGAACAGACGGCTGCCATCATGCGGTCGCTCGATGACTTTTGGAAATCCGAACCAGCAAATCAAGTCCACACCCGCTTTATGGAGAAGGCCACAAGCATCGCTGACGATGTCGATCTGGACGCCCGTTATTCGTCGCTTGATGCCTTTTGGGCTGAATATAAGTCGCTTGTAGACGATGACCTTTTGAATGACATGGCCCGCGTCTACATCGATCAACTCTTCGATGCCATCAAGCCAACTGCGGATGGATTGGCCGATGACTACAAGCAGCCAATGGATGACGCTCTGAATAAGGCATTTGCGAAAGCTCAGCAGGCTCTTGCTGCAGAGTTCGATGAGTCTCTTCAAGCCCAGTTTCCGAACTGGCCGCAGTGCTTCACGACTCTTCCATTGCCATCGCTCAACGAGCTATTGTCAAGAGTTGTGTTCAGCGGGTTCGAATCAGGCGGCGTTCTGCAGGACCCCGTCGGTGAAGATTCTTCCTTCGAGAACAAGAACAAGTTGTTGAT
>CAIVZW010000699.1 GCA_903910495.1 uncultured beta proteobacterium | reverse complement strand
TGCTTTGAGTGCCGCATCGAGCCGTGGATAGACGCGGCGGGCGTTGCCTTCGTAAACCTTGTGCCGGTCTTGCGCGCTGAGGTTTTGCGTGGCTTCGATATAGCGTTTGGTATCGTCGTAATAGAAACCGGTTTCCGGGTCGATGCCGCGTACGGCGCCGATCATCTCGGAGGCGAACAGGATGTTGTCCACCGGGATCACCCGGGTCAGCAGGTCGATGCCCGGCTGGTGATAGACGCAAGTGTCGAAGAAGATGTTGTGCAGCAGGTGGTCCTTGAGCAGCGGTTTCTTCAGTTCCTGCGCCAGGTCACGGAAACGGCCCCAGTGGTAGGGAGCGGCACCGCCGCCGTGCGGGATGACGAAGCGCAGCGTCGGGAAGTCGGTGAACAGGTCGGAGTGTCAATACAAGCAAGTTGCCAAAGTGCTTCTTGGTCCGGCTCCGTAGTTCCCGCAATTTTCTGCGGAAACTACGGATACCCAATCGCCAAAAGCTCCACTATTCTGCTTAGTCATAAAGTAATAGACGGGGTCCTGGCGAGGGCGTCGTCGGATTCAGGCACTGTCCAGTAATCTGATCAGCCAAACACCATCGGAACTACCCTGTCCATGCACCGTACAATTCGTACCGCGAGTGGAAAAACCATCTTTGGGACAACCCAGTTTTTTCTTTTGTGCGTCGGCATCTATGCTCTATATCTGATCAGCTCGTACAGCTATCTCCTGTTTCATTCACTGGTAGAAATAGTACGCATCATCTTGTTGGGTGGCATATTTGTTTTGGCCTGGCATTCCCGCGGGTTCGCCGGCAACGGGTTCTTACAAGTCATCGGAATCTCGTATCTATTCATTGCTAGCGTTGAGACGCTACATTTCCTGTCATTCAAGGGTATGGGCATATTCAAAGAGAATGATGCCAACCTGCCGACCCAGCTTTGGATAGTCTTTCGCTATATGGAGGCAATGGCTTACGTTGTTGCAGCCTTGGCGGCCAGTCGTCGGCCTGCGTCATGGGCATCGGTACTCATTGCGCTGGCGACCACCGTGATTCTTCTGGCGACCGTATTTACCGGCATATTTCCTGATTGTTTTGTGGAGGGTCGTGGCCTGACCGATTTCAAGATCATCAGCGAATACGTGATCATCGGGCTGTTTCTAGGAAGCCTTGCTCTGCTGTTTCAGCAGCGGAAGGCATTCGATTCAGCGGTACTACTCTGCATCATGGGATCGATTCTTTCCGGAGTCTTGGGTGAGATTGCATTCACTCGTTATGTGAGCGTTTATGGATTTGCCAATGAGCTTGGTCACTATTTCATCTATTTCTCGTCCTTTCTGCTCTATCGCGCGATTCTCGTCGCAGGGCTGGTCGAACCATTCGACTTGATGTTCCGCGAGATCAAACGCGATCAGACGGAGCTTGAAGCACGGATTGTTGAGAGAACCAAGCAATTAGCCGAGAGCGAAAAACAGATGGCTGTGTCGCAGCAGATTGGCGGTTCGGGTTCGTGGGTTTATGACATTGCAACGAATGGAATACGTGCGTCCGCGAATAGTCTTGCCCTGTTCGGGTTTCCACCCGTGGCAAAGGATTATCCCCTTGATGATTTCCTGGCTTGCGTTCCGACCCGGGATCGCGTTCTCCAAACTCTTTCTGATGCGATCAGCGAGGAGCGGAAATACGACGATGAATATGAAGTGAGCCCCGCAGATGGATCGCCCTCAAAGGTCATTCACTCAATCGGCTGGCTTGAAAAGAACCAGCAGGGTAAAGCAGTCCGAGTTCTGGGGTTCATCCAGGACCTTACCGAACTCAAGAAGTCCAATGCTGATCGCAACCGACTA
>CAIVZW010000698.1 GCA_903910495.1 uncultured beta proteobacterium | reverse complement strand
TCACCGAAATTATGTTCAGAATGTCACGACACAACTCCGCAGAAAGCAAGTAACCGCGCGGCCTTTCGCTCCTTTAACCAGGTTTACTGTCCATAACTGGGAACTGTGCATAATGGCCGGCAACTGCCTGACGTCATATTTCACCCACTGACTGCAACCGCTGCACTGATGTCGCTGGCGGCAATAACGCGCCCGGCTGTGGTCGCACACCCTAAGGAACTCAGGAGATCCGCGGCGATCCGTCATTGCCGGGAGCGCCGGCCATCGCCGCTTCCAGCATGTCGATGAAGGCGCGCGTCTTCGCCGGCATCAGACGACGGCCGGGGAATACCGCCCACGCCGTGTGTGAAGGCAAACTCCAGTCAGGAAGTACGCGGCGCAGTGCGCCTTGACGCACGCTGGGGGCGGCAAAGTAATCCGGTACGGCGGCGATCCCTGCGCCGGCACACGCCAGCTTGATCAACAACTCGGGAGAGTTGGCGCTGGTACGCCCTGGTGGCACTCCCGTCCAGCGCTGTTTGTCGCGGATCAAGGTCCAGCCCGCCGCCTCGCCATTAGCCTGGAGCAGGCGCAAGGCATCGTGACAAGCGAGATCGTCCGGCGAGGTCGGATCTCCCCGCTCGGCCAGGTAGGCCGGAGCCGCATAGAGAGCACTCGGAAAAACGGCGATGCGCCGCGCCGCAAGCAGCGTGTCATCAGGCAGTGCGCCCATGCGCACGGCAATATCGAAATTCTCCCCAAGCAGATCCACGCGCCGCGGCGACAGATCGAGTTCCAGCGACACCGCCGGGTGCAGGGCGACAAAGGCCGCCAGCATGTCGGTCAGCAACAGGGTGGCAAAATCGCTCGGCATCGATACCCGCAGCCGGCCGCTCGGACGCGCCTGACGATGCTCGGCCAGCGCCTTGACGGCATCGACTTCTGCCGCCACCTGGCGAGCGTGTTCGAGCAACTGATTGCCGAACTCGGTCAGCGTCAATCGGCGGGTGGTGCGCAGCATCAGACGCTCGCCCAGTTTGTCTTCGAGCATGGATATGCGGCGCGATACCGTGGATTTGGGCAGGCCGATCCGCTCGGCGGCACGGCTGAAGCTGCCGGCTTCGGCAACGCGGGCGAAGATCAGCAAGTCATTGGGTTCATATTGTTCCATATACGGAACAATGATACCCGTTTTAAGGTCTTCTATTTATCTTTCCGAGCCAATAAAGTGACACCCGTAGCCTTACCAACCCTGAGGAAAACCTGATGAACATTCTGCAAATCAACGCCAGCGCCCGCCGTGAAGGCGCCAATTCCACCCGCGTGGCCAATTCCATTGTCGCTCGCCTGCAAGCGGAGAACCCGGCCGCCACGCTGACGCTGCGTGATCTGGCCAGCAATCCGCATCCGGTGCTGGATGAAAGCGCGCTCGGCGCCCTGTTTACTCCGGCCGAGAAACGCAGTGCGGATCAGGTTGCTCGCGTCGCACTCGACGACGTGCTGATCGCCGAGCTTCAGGCCGCCGATGTGGTCGTGCTTGGCGTGCCGATGTACAACTTCGGCGTGCCGGTGCAGTTGAAGAACTGGATCGATGCCATTGCGCGCAACGGCGTCACTTTCCGCTACACCGAGAAAG
>CAIVZW010000697.1 GCA_903910495.1 uncultured beta proteobacterium | reverse complement strand
TCGGCCGGCACGGGAAAAATTGGCGACGGCAAGATCTTCGTCTTCGATATTGAACAAGTCATCCGCATCCGCACCGGCGAAACCGGTGAGGAAGCCCTGTAAGGAGCAAACCATGAGACACCTCTTTGCGATACTTGCCCTGCTCGGCGCTGTGGCCATTAGCGCCCCGACATGGGCAGAAGAAAAGGCGGCCGCCCCGGTCGCCAGCGTAACGGCACCTGCAGCAGCAGCCGTCGCAGCCGCTCCGGTCGTGGTGGCAAGCAAGGCCGATACGGCCTGGGTCATGGTCAGCGCCGCGCTGGTCATCCTGATGTCGATCCCCGGCCTGGCCCTGTTTTACGGCGGGCTGGTCCGTTCGAAAAACATGCTTTCGGTTCTGATGCAGGTCTTTGTCACGTTCTCGCTGATCAGCGTGCTGTGGGTCCTTTACGGGTACTCGGTGGCTTTCTCTGAAGGCGGCAGTTTCTTTGGATCACTCGACAAGCTGTTCATGAAAGGCATCACAGTCGATTCCATTGCGGCTACCTTCAGCAAGGGCGTGAATATCTCCGAGCTTGCCTACGTCATCTTCCAGGGCGCCTTCGCGGCGATTACCTGCGGGCTGATCGTCGGCGCCTTTGCCGAGCGTGCCAAATTCTCTGCCGTGCTGGTCTTCATGATCCTCTGGTTTACCTTCTCCTACCTGCCGATGGCGCATATGGTCTGGTACTGGGCGGGTCCGGATGCCTATCTTGACGCTGCCGCTGGCGAAGCTGCCGGCAAGACGGCAGGCTTCCTGTTCCAGAAGGGTGCGCTCGACTTTGCCGGTGGTACCGTGGTGCATATCAACGCCGCTGTGGCCGGTCTGATCGGGGCCTTCCTGATCGGCAAGCGCGTCGGTTACGGCAAGGAATCGATGGCCCCGCACAGCCTGACCTTCACCATGATCGGCGCCTCGCTGCTGTGGTTCGGCTGGTTCGGTTTCAACGCCGGTTCAGCGCTCGAAGCCAACGGTGGCGCCGCCCTGGCGATGGTCAACACCTGGGTGGCCACGGCCGCTGCGGCAATGTCCTGGATGTTGGCCGAATGGCTGGTCAAGGACAAGCCCTCGATGCTGGGTGCGGCCTCGGGTGCCGTGGCCGGTCTGGTGGCGATCACCCCGGCGGCCGGTTTCGTCGGGGTCATGGGAGCTGTCGCCATCGGCCTGCTGGCGGGCATCATCTGCCTGTGGGGCGTCAATGGCCTGAAGCGCCTGCTCGGTGCGGACGACTCGCTCGACGTGTTTGGCGTACATGGCGTCGGCGGCATCCTCGGCTCGATCCTGACCGGCATCTTCTGCGCTCCCTCGCTCGGCGGTACCGGTGTCTATGACTACGTGCTCAACAAGGTCGGCGACTACGACATGACGGCGCAACTGGTCAGCCAGTTGTGGGGCGTAGGAACGGTCATCGTGTGGTCCGGCGTGGTTTCTCTGGTCGCGTACAAACTGGTTGACATGTTCATCGGCCTGCGTGTTCCGGAAGAGGAAGAGCGCGAAGGTCTGGACATCACCTCGCACGGCGAATCGGCTTACCACCACTGAGTTATTTTCTGGAATAAAACCCTCCTTTGGGCGCCCTTGCGGCGCCCATTTTTTTGCCTTGGCCAGCACAATAAATAATCCGCAAAGCCAATCTCGATAAGACGAAGAAAAACAATAGCCTGATATCATTGCACTGCATCAGCCTTGCGCGCAGGAATTTGCCAGGGCAGGTCGATGCACTTAGGGAAATACTGAGGTATTCATCTCGCAAGAGGACTGGGCCCATGGCCCCGTTGCCTTTGTCACCCCGGCGAAAGCCGGGGTCCAGTTCGTTGATTCTTCTGGCTCTGCACTTCCTTCGGGCGGATTCCGGCACCCCAAGGGCACTTGAGCCCAAGGCCCCGGTGCCTTCGGGGCGCTTTCGCCGGAATGACGG
>CAIVZW010000696.1 GCA_903910495.1 uncultured beta proteobacterium | reverse complement strand
CGCCAGCGGCTGCGTGGACATCATCGACTACGAACTGAGCAACCCGGCCGAGAATCTCGCACGTCTGCGCAATACCTCGCGTGACAACGACGTAGCCATGATCATGTCGTACCACAATTTCCAGTCCACACCCGATGCGGCAGCGCTCACTGCCAAATTCATGGAAGCCGCGCGGCAAGGCGCCGATATCGCCAAAGTGGCGGTCATGCCCAGGATCCCGGAAGACGTGTTAACGCTCCTGGGCGCGACCCTGCAGGCCAGCGAGTCATGCGGCATCCCGGTCATCGGCATGGCGATGGGTGGCCTTGGATCATTGTCACGGATGGTTGGCGGGGTCTATGGCTCGGCAGTCACCTTTGCCGTTGGCAAGAGCAGTTCAGCGCCAGGCCAGGTTTCAATCGAGGATCTGCGTACTGTATTGGCCTTGGTTCGCCAGGCTGTGGCAGGCCGCCAGGATGCCTGGCCCGGACAGTAATACATAATCACCTTCGCCGCGTGGCGATACACCGTTTTTTAACGCGATTAAAGGAGCATCAAATGAAAGACCTGATTTCAAACCAGTTGATCAAGTATCTTGAGGCACGCGGCGTTGAGCATATTTTTGGCCTCTGTGGCCATACCAACATCGCGGTGCTCGCCGCGCTGTCGAAGAGCAAGAAGATCAAATTCATCAACACCCGCCACGAGCAGATCGCCGCTCACGCCGCCGACGGCTATGCACGGGCGACCAAGAAAGCCGCGGTCCTTCTCTCGCACCTCAGCCCCGGACTGACCAATGCCGCCACCGGCGTGGCCAATGCCTCGCTCGACTCGATTCCGATGGTGGTCATCGCCGGCGACGTGCCGACCCACTACTTCGGCAAGCATCCACACCAGGAGGTCAACCTGCATGCGGACGCCTCGCAGTGTGAAATTTACCGCCCCTTCTGCAAGCGCGTGTGGCGTGTCGATTCGCCCCACCTGTTCCCGGAAATTCTCGAAAAGGCCTTTACTCTGGCCGAAAGCGGCCGGCCCGGCCCGGTGCTGATCGACGTGCCGATGGACATCTTCTCCAAGGAGATCGATGTCGCGCTGTTCAAGCGCGTGCTGGCCAATGCGCGCAAATTGGCCAAGCCTTCGCTCGACGACGAAACGGCAACCCGGATCGTCACGCAATTGCTCGCCGCAAAGAAACCTCTGCTCTATGTCGGCGGCGGCATCCTGCTCGCCGACTGTGCGAAGGAAATGCGCGAGTTCGCCGAACATCTGCAATTGCCCGTCGCCCACTCGCTGATGGGCAAGGGTGCTCTGCCCGATGACCATCCGCTGATCCTTGGCATGACCGGCTTCTGGGGCACCAAGTTCATCAACGACAAGTGCAAGGGCGCCGACTGGATCCTCGGCCTCGGTACGCGTTTCTCCGAAGCCGACTGCAGTTCGTGGGAAGCCGAATACACCTTCAACTTCCCGCCGACCAAACTGATGCACATCGACATCGACCCGTCTGAAATCGGCCGTAACTACCCGGTAGCCATCGGTGCGGTGGCCGATCTGAAATCGGCGCTGAGCGTGCTCCTGCGCATTGCGCGCAAACTGGCCCCGAAAGGCGTTCAACGACCCAAGCTGCTGGCTGAAATGGCCAAGAACCGCAAGACTTTTGTTGCCGGCAACAAGGAGGCGATGGAGAGCAATGCCTGGCCGATGCGTCCGGAACGCATTCTCGCCGACCTGCGCAGCGTGCTGCCGCGTGACGCGATCATCTGTACCGATGTCGGCTGGAACAAGAACGGTCTGGCACAACAGTTCCCGATTCTCGAGCCGGGTACCGTGTTCACCCCGGGCGGTTTTGCCACCATGGGCTTCGGTTCGCCGGCGGCGCTCGGCGCCAAGGTGGCACTGCCTGGCCGCGTCGTGGTCGCGCTGATCGGTGACGGCGGTTTTGGCCAGAACCCGGCGGCGCTGGCCACCGCTTTCGAAGAAGACATCGCGGTGATCTGGCTGATCATGAACAACCATGCCTTCGGCACCATCGCCGGGCTCGAGCTGGCGCACTACGGCACCACCTTCGGCACCGTGTTCGAGAAGAACGGCGTGAGCTACTCGCCGGATTTTGCGGCCATTGCCCGCGCCTACGGCATCGAAGGCATCAAGATCGAGTCGGCGGCCGAACTCAAGCCGGCCCTAGAGCGCGCCATCAAGCTCAAGAAGCCGGTGGTGATCGATGCCTACATGAAGAACGTGCCCACCCCGACGGCGGGCCACTGGAACATCATGGACATCTACTCGCCGGGCAAGAAAGTCCATCACGTAGCGACGGACAAGTAAGTTCGAAGATCAATTTTCAATTTGACCGACGGGTTGCGTACCAGCGAGACGCAATCCCGTCAATTCCTGGGAGGGAAAAATGGCTTATCAGTATTCACTGGCACACCTGACGGTACTCGGTTGTCCGCCGCCGGAGATGACCTACGTCGCCGCTCGCGCCGGCTACGATTTCGTCAGCATCCGCCCGATCTACATGGGCTTGCCCGGCGAACCCAACTACGCACTGGCCGAGAATCCCGAGATGTTACGGGCGACCAAGCGGGCGCTCGCCGACACCGGCCTCAAGGTGCACGACATCGAACTGGCGCGCATCTACGACGATATGCACCCCACCAAGTACCTGCCGGCCATGGAAGTGGCGGCCGAACTGGGGGCCAAAGCGGTTCTGTCGAGCATCTGGACGCCGAAACGCGAGTACGCCATCGAGAAGTTCGGCGAAGTCTGCGATCTGGCCAAGCAGTTCGGCATGACGGTTGACCTGGAGTACGTGCCGATTGCCGGTGTCAATACCCTGGCCGGGGCCGTCGACGTGCTGCGCACGGCAAAGCGCGACAACGCCGGGCTGATGATCGACGTCCATCACTTCCATCGCGCGCTCGACAAGCCTGAGGATCTCGTGGGACTGCCACAAGAGTGGTTCCACTTCGCCCACCTGTGCGATGCGCAGGGAGAAATTCCTGCGGATCGCGCGGAGATGACGCGTATCCTGCGCGAGGAACGTCTGTACGTGGGTGAAGGCGGCATCGATGTCGCCGACATTCTCAATCGGCTGCCCAAGATGGTCTATTCGATCGAATTGCCGCATCTGGCCCGCGCCAAGGAATTCGGCTACGCCGAACATGCCTTCCGCTGCCTGGAATCGGCCAAGGCATATGAACAGAAGCTGACGCATAAGTAAGGACAACTGCAATAAACCATAGGAGTACCAATGAAAAAGATTATGGACACATTGTTTCACGGGCTGAAAGTGTTCGCCGCGCTCTGCCTGGCAGGGATGATCGTGATGGTTTTCGGCAACGTGGTCTTGCGTTACGCCTTCAACTCGGGGATTTCGGTCTCCGATGAGTTGTCCTCCTGGGGCCTGACCTGGATGACCTATTCGGCGGGGCTGGTGGCCCTGCGCGATCACGGCCACCTCGGCTTTGACGGCATTCTGACCAAGTTCCCGGCGGGCGTACAGCGCGTTCTACTGGTCATCGCGCATGTGCTGATGATTGCCATCATGGGCCTGTTCCTGCAGGGTAGCTGGCAACAGACCGTGATCAACTGGAGCAACATGGCGCCGGCTTCGGGGCTCTCGATGGCCGCCCTGTACGGGATCGGTATCGTCTTCAGCGTCATCGCCATCCTGGTCCTGCTCGGCGACATGATCGCCATCATCACCGGCAAGCTCAGCCACACCATCAGTTCGGAAGCCGAGGAAGCGCTGGCCGAAGCCGCCGAAACGGCCAAACACATCGACGTCAACAATAAACCCGCCTGAAGGAGACAAACCGAATGACCATATTAATCTTTCTCGCGGCGCTCGCCTGTGGCATGTTCATCGGCATGCCGATCGCCTTTGCCCTGCTGCTGTAGGCCGTGGCCCTGATGTTCCAGCAGGACATGTTCGACTCGCAGATCATTGCGCAGAACCTGATCAACGGAACGACCTCGTTCACCCTGATGGCGGTGCCCTTCTTCCTGCTGGCCGGCGAAGTGATGAATGTCGGCGGCCTGTCCAAGCGCATCGTCAAGGTGGCCCTGGTCCTCGTCGGGCACGTCAAGGGCGGGCTCGGCTACGTGACCATCATTGCCGCCTGTCTGCTCGCCAGCCTGTCCGGTTCGGCGGTCGCCGACGCAGCCGCGCTGGCCACCCTGCTGGTACCCATGATGCAGGCGGCCGGCCACTCGCGCGGCCAAGCCTGCGGCCTGGTCGCTGCCGG
>CAIVZW010000695.1 GCA_903910495.1 uncultured beta proteobacterium | reverse complement strand
TTCGTCGCTCTGGCCTTCCTCATTCACCTGAAAGTGGGTGAGGCTACCGGTATTCGTATCGAGAACCATCCGGGACTGTTTCTGATGCTTGAACGCGCCTCGCGAATTTTTTCCGCGCTGCTCGGGATTCTTCTTTTCCCCTACCCTTTGCGTTTTTACTACGATGTTTATCTGCTCGGCGACTGGCACTGGGTGGTCACCACGAGCGCCGCACTGCTTTTTTTTGTTGCGCTTCGCGTGTTGTGGCAAAGACGCTCTCTGTGGGCGCTGGGAGTTGTTCTTGCCCTTTCTCCCATGATCATCTATCTGCAATTGATGCCCTTTACCACATGGTCTTTGGCCAGTGAGCGCTTCGTTTTCGTGCCGGTCGCCGGACTGGCGCTGCTGCTGATCGATCTGTTCGGCCGGTTGGCTGATCCGGCAAAGATCGGGGTCTTGCTGCTCCTGATCGTGTTGCCTTCTGCCGCAGTCGTCTGGACGCGGGTTGATGGCTGGGGTGAGGGCCGCAGCATGCTGGCGCGGGAGTACGAGCGGCAACCCGGTTTCCACAATGCCATCCGCGACCGAATCGTTTTTACGCTGTTGCCCGAAAAACGCTATGCTGAAGCAGAGATTCTTGCGCGTCAAATTTCTCGTCCCTATGCCGTTGAAGCGTTGCTTTCCCTGATTGGCACTGAGCAGGCTTACCGGCAGATGAGGGAAAGCGGGTCAGACTCACCGGGGGAAGGAAGGGAACTTGTCCGGCAAGATTACTGTACTGCAGTGTTGCACCTGCGGTCTGCCACCCAGAATGGCTACCGGCAGATGCCGAACGAGCCGGATGTGTCCTATAACAACATACTTCGTACGCTCGATAAACAGCTCAAACAACGCTATGGAGATTCGACGCGCATGTGTGCCGGAGAATCTGCCGTAACGTGAGTGCCGAATTTATTGTTTGCAAAGAACGAGTTTTCGCTCAGGTCCCGGAGATTTGCTATCGGGTCGGGAAATACCAGAGCAGACCGATGCGATAGTCGAGTGTCTGCGTATGGATCAGCGCCAAGCCAAGCAACAAGGCGATCACCAGGGCTGCGGGAAGCACAATCTCATTTGCATTCCGGGCCTGTTTCTGGCTGAACAGGTAAGCCAGCGAGATTGCCAGATAGTTAAGGTGCTCCAGATGGTAGAGCGTGGCGTCGAGCATCCCCGTGACCAGCAGATAAACAACGCCGGCCAGGGCGGTTGGGTCGTAGTGTTTGCGCTTAGCATAGATCGGTCTGAGGCTTGATTGGTAGAAGAAACTAGTCAGCAGTGTGAACCCGATCAGCCCCCAGTCGCAGATGCTCTGGACAATGATGTTATGGGCTTGAACATGGCCGGGGGCGACGGTCACGACACCGTGCATGACCTGCAAGCGCGCAAAACCGTTGCCGCCAACCCCGGTCCATAGTCTTCCAATATCGTTTAGACCGGAGAGTGTCGATTGCCAGATGGCCAGCCGGGATGATGACAGCGCGTCAAAAGATGCCGCGCCAAGCGAGCGGGTCAGCATGCTCGGCATCCAGGGTAAAGCCGGGTTGGGAATTAGCGAGAGGGCGAAGCCGGCAAAGCAGTCAATGAACATGGTTTTTGCCCAACTGCGGTCAGAGTAGGCGAAGACCGCCATGCAGCAGACCCAAGCGAGAATCGAGGCGCGCGTGCCTGACCAGAATACCAGCGCCAGGCCAAGTATCCGGCAAAGACGGAAAAAGAGGGGGGCCCATCCAGCGGCCTCGGTCCTGGAATAGAGGAGGATGGTCAGAAAACCAACACTCAGACCCAGATGCCGGATGTGTCCGAAAATGGGCGGGTGGTGCCAGTGACCCGCGAAATACCATTCCGCCTCGTTAAACAGGGTCAAGAGCAGATTGATGATGCAGAGTGCGGCGCCCACTCGGATCGCCTGGAAGGCAATCGGATATTCCCTGAACACTTGGGCCAGTAGCAGGGTGGCGAGCGGCAGAATGAACCAGTGCGAGTCCATGGCCAGGGCCGGCAGGAATTCGCCTGAACGGGCGTCGGTAAACACAGCCCAGGCGGCAAACAGCACGAAGAGAAGCAATGAGTGAGGCGAGACAGTGACTTTGTATTGCGTGGCAAGAACGGCAAGGTAAGCCGTCAGTACAAAGAACAGTGGAGAGGCCAATCCGTTGAATAATGTGCGCGAATGGCTGGCCCATGAGAAATACTGCAATCCCAGCAGGCCAAGGATGATAAGCGCTTGCCGGCTGGCCGGCCAGTTTATATGCGGCATCTTCATGGTGAATACTGAAAGCTGTCTGTGGAGAGCAAGGCCTGAATGCTACCCGAATTCTGCCGGAATCACTGCCCTCAAAACCGTCTGCGTTTCCCCTTGTCGTGTCCGGTTGCTAAACCACCACAAGGCCCCTTTCTTGATCGTCCAGTCGGCTTCCGTGCCTGACAAGAACAGGGCGGCGGTCTGGCCGAGGGTGGGCTGATGCCCGATCACGAGTACGGCATCCTTGCGGGTATGCTTCTCCCCGCCGTAAGGCCAGCCCACGGCGGTCAGCAGGCTGGCGGCATTGCTGTCCGTGCCGAGGCGTTTGTCGGTGTCGAAAGGCAGTTCAAGGGCCTTCGCGGTTTGCTGGCAGCGGAGGGCCGGGCTGGCCAGTATGCGCAGGTTTTTCGGGCCGTTCTTCCTGAGCCATCCGGCCATTTGACTCGCCTGTTTTTCGCCGCGCGAGGTGAGTTTGCGCTTCAGGTCAGGTATGCCGTCTTCGGCCTCGGCGTGACGCCACAGCAGGAGGTCCATGCAGATGTCCTCAGCTAATAAAGGGTGCATGGTGGACTGTGATTGTTGCAAGGGCATTTCCACGAAGACAAGTCAGAGATCATAACAGCGGAGTTTCTCGACATCGGGAATTGTTATCTTGCGTCCTGCAACGACGATCAGTCCCTTTTCGGAGAGTTCGTGCAGGATGCGCGAGAAGTGTTCCTGCGTGAGGTTGAGGCGCGAGGCGATGACGCCCTTGTTGGTCGGCAGGGTGATGGTGATCGCCGGTTCGTCGCTTTCCATGTTTTCGCGTAGCAGGTAACCGATGATGCGCTGGCGGCCGGAGTGGAGCGAATACGATTCGACGTCGGTGATCAGGTGATGAAGGCGTACCGAGAGTGAGGCAATCATCTTGCGGCC
>CAIVZW010000694.1 GCA_903910495.1 uncultured beta proteobacterium | reverse complement strand
GGCCGAGCAGCTCAATCGCTATGGTCTGACTCAGGTGTTGCACAACGTATCTTCGGGCGATTGGGCCAAGGGCGAGCGAGGCATCGCCATTTTGCCGGATCGCATCGGCGAGTTTCAGGATAACGTGGGCAATACCATCGAGTACGCGACGGCGCTCGGCTGCAAAAGAATTAACGTAATGGCCGGTATAGCGCCGGCTGGCGCTGATCCGGACAAGTTGCGCGAGACCTTTGTGGCCAACATCCGGTTTGCCGGTCAGCAACTCAAGGCCCATGGGATCAAACTGGTTGTCGAAGCGATCAATACCTTCGACATTCCCGGTTTCTACGTATCCAGAACGCAGCAGGCCCTCGATCTGATCGATGCAAGCGGATGCGACAACATCTACTTACTGTACGACATTTACCACATGCAGCGGATGGAAGGCGAACTGGCCGCAACGATCAAGAAAAACCTGCCGCGCATCGCCCACATGCAGCTTGCCGATAACCCAGCACGCAACGAACCGGGAACCGGAGAAATCAATTACGAGTTTCTGTTCGATCATATCGACAAGCTTGGATACGACGGATGGATTGGCTGCGAATACAAGCCCGCTTCGATAACGACCGATGGGCTCGGTTGGGTAAAGCCTTATCTGAAGTAACCAATACAACTACAAATAGTCATGAAATGAAACCAGTCGTTCTTGTTACCCGCAAGCTGCCAGATTCAGTAGAGGACCGTCTTAGACGGGACTACGAACCACGATTTAATCCGGGTGATGATCTCTATTCCAGCGACGAGTTGATCAAACGCGCCGAAGACGCTGACGCAATCCTTCACTGCCATACCGAAAAATTTACCGCTGAAGTGATTGCCCGTCTGCCCGAGAGCATACGGGCAATTGCCAATTTCTCCGTGGGCTACGACCACGTTGATACCAAGGCGGCAAAAGCCAAGGGCGTCATCGTCACGAATACCCCGGAGGTGCTGTCGGATGCCACGGCAGAGTTGACCATGATGCTGATGCTCGGCGCTGCACGCCGGGCCAGCGAAGGCGAGCGCCTGGTCCGCAGCCGTGAGTGGAAAGACTGGAGTCCCCGCTTCATGGTCGGTACCCAGGTCATGGGCAAACGTCTCGGCATCATCGGCTTCGGCCGCGTCGGGCAGGTCGTCGCCAAGCGCGCGCGCGGGTTCGACATGGAGATTCACTATAACGACATGCAGCAATTGCCGCCCTCCGTCGAGAACGGAGCAATTTTTCACAAGACTCCTGAGGCGTTGCTGCCGCATTGCGATTTTCTGGCGCTGTACTGCGTGTCTTCCCCGGATACCGGGAATTGCCCAACGTGTTCCTGATGCCGCACATCGGGAGTGCTAAGAAGAGAGATGAGCGTCTGCGGTCATAGTCAAAATTTCTGATGATAAATAGGTAATAACTCAAAATACAGAAGAAGGGGTTAAAAAATGGAAATAAGCCTGGAGATGGTTCAAAATTTGATTGCCAAGGCGGTTGAACAGGCCAAGAGCGAGTTCAAGCGGCCCATTAGCGTAGCGGTATGTGACAACTATGGATTTCTTCTGTCATTTATACGTATGCCTGGTGCAACCATCCGGAGCATCCAGATATCACAGGGGAAAGCCTATACCGCCGCTTTTATGGGTATTGGCACAGATGCTTTTGCGGAAAGGCTGCAGCGTGAAAACGTACCGGCCAGCTTTTTTTGCGATGAAAAGTTAACGGGACTACCCGGTGGCGTGGTTTTGAAGAATTCCGCTGGCGTGATCATCGGTGCCGCAGG
>CAIVZW010000693.1 GCA_903910495.1 uncultured beta proteobacterium | reverse complement strand
TGGCGGGCAAGGCTTTGGCCAGCGAGGCAGAGAGCGGGCGGTAAGTCTTGCCGTAGTCTATCCAGGGCATCCAGAGCGCTGCGATGAGCAGCCAGAACAGGGTCAGCCCGGCCATCCAGTGCATGATGCCGCGCATCGGCGAGCGCGGACTGGTGACGATCAGCCAGAACCAGATGATCGTGCCCAGGACCGAAAAGGCACAGGCGATCAGGCTGAAGTGGCCAACGAAGCCAGGTTCAAGGCGTACGGCCTGTCGTGCCAGTCGCTCCGGCCAGCCGAAGACCATGGCGCTCCAGACAATCCAGACTACTGCCGCGAAAATGCTGAAGACCATCATTCCGAACCAGTCGAAGGCGTTCGCCGCGCCGCGGCGCAGGGTGGCAACACCGGGTACGGCCAGCAGCACCAGGGGGGGCAGCAGAAGCAAAGCCGGAGCACTGTGCAGTTTCACGCCGAGGCCCAGCATGAGCAATACCGACAGGAAGGAAAAAATCGGCAGCAGCAGCGGCCGGGTACCGAGAACGCGACGTTTTGACCATAAGGCCCAAGCCGCCAGCGGGAGCGCGGGCCAGGCGTACCACAGCAACAGGTTCAGGTAGCGCAGGATGTTGACGAAGGGTTGCACGCCCAGGATCAGGGGCTCGAGTTCGCTGCGCAGGAAATCGGCAAGATACTGTGGCGCGGCCATCTGCAGGGGGATTAGCCACAAGGCGCAAAGCAGCAGAGCCAGGACCATGGCCAGGGCCAGAAACAGCGAACTTCTTTTCCTATCTGCGGCTTGCCACAGGGCAATTAGGGTAACCGGCAGCATGGTCAGCACCGGCAGCAGTCCGTTGGCGAGGAAGCCCAGTGCGAGCGAGGCCCCATAGACCGTGGACGCCAGGCCGGGGCGGCGTGGCAGCAGCGTCAGCGCCCAATAAACGGCCGTGTGTGCGGTCAGTGCCGCCAGCATGGGCTGCGCTTCGTGCGCGTGAAACAAAAAGCCTATGCTTCCGGCAAGAATCAGCGGTGCGGCGGCGGCATAGTCCTTGCCGTGCAATTCGCGTGCGGCAAGGAGTATGAACTCGAGCGCCAGCAGGGTGAACAGGCCGCTGGCCAGGCGTGCGGCCTCATGCTCCTGCAACAGCCAGGAAAAAAGTTTGCCGAAACCGGCGGCAACCCAGTAATAAAGCGGGGCGTCAGGATAGGCTTGCCCGGCAAGATGAGGCATCAGCCAGTGGCCGCTGCTCAGCATGTCGTGCGCTATCCCGATCGAGATGGCGTCGTCGGTTTTCCACGGGTCGTGACCGATCAATCCGGTGAAGATGTAAAGCGAGAGCAGAATGGCCAGCGCCCAGCCGCTTGGCGGCAGGGTAATCCCCTTGAAGCGTGGATGTTCCGGGAGAAAAGGCATGGCTGGGTCGGGGTTTGAAGGAGTTCCGTTGGTCTAAATGAAAAAGGCAGCCCTGCGGCTGCCTTTTGCTGAGTCCGCGTGAACTCGTCGTCTTGCTTAAGCCGGCTTGTGCATCGCGCCGTACTTCCTGTTGAACTTCTCGACGCGGCCGGCCGTGTCGATGATCTTCTGCTTGCCGGTGTAGAACGGATGGCAGGCAGAACACACTTCGATGTGAAGCGCTTTCTTCATGGTCGACATAGTCTTGAACACGCTGCCGCAGGAGCAGGTGACTTCGATTTCGTTGTAATCAGGGTGGATCTTGGATTTCATCTGGAGAAATTCCTGTAAGTCAAATCTAGCCGGCTCGATGTAAACGCTGGTTACTTCGGTGTCCGGCTCCGGAAAACGCGCAATTATCCTTGATTCTTTTGCAATTTGCAATCAAGGGATTAAAGAAAAGATGCATTAACTACAGCGAGCACGGCGTACACGGTGAAATCAATTTTTGCTTTCTCTGTGGACTCTGTGTCTCTGCGATCTCTGCGTTGAAAGCGGTTTCTGGCTTTATCGCCGCATCGAATCGAAGAACTCACCGTTGTTTTTCGTGGCCTTGATTTTATCCAGCAGGAATTCCATCGCTGAGAGATGCCGGCAACGACACGGGAGGCGCAGCCCTGGGGCGGGAGTGCCGGCGATCTCAAAGCCTGTTGCAGCATTTAACGGCGCATCGAGTCGAAGAACTCGCCGTTGTTTTTCGTGGCCTTGATTTTATCCAGCAGGAATTCCATCGCTTCGAGATCGTCCATATTGTAGAGCAGCTTGCGTAACACCCACATTTTTTGCAGGACGTCGGGCATGAGCAGCAGTTCTTCGCGACGGGTACCGGAACGGTTAACGTTGATTGCCGGATAAACACGCTTCTCGGCCATGCGCCGATCAAGGTGGATTTCGAGGTTGCCGGTGCCCTTGAATTCTTCGTAGATCACATCGTCCATGCGGCTGCCGGTGTCGATCAGTGCCGTGGCGATGATCGTCAGGGATCCGCCTTCCTCGATGTTGCGCGCCGCACCGAAGAAACGTTTCGGCTTCTGCAGGGCATTGGCGTCGACGCCGCCGGTCAGCACCTTGCCGGACGCCGGCTGCACAGTGTTGTAGGCGCGTGCCAGGCGGGTGATCGAATCGAGCAGGATGACCACGTCCTTCTTGTGCTCGACCAGGCGCTTGGCCTTTTCGATGACCATTTCAGCAACCTGCACGTGGCGCGTTGCCGGTTCGTCGAAGGTTGAGGCCACCACTTCGCCGCGCACCGATCGCGTCATTTCGGTCACTTCTTCGGGGCGTTCGTCGATCAGCAGGACGATCAGTGTCACGTCGGGATGGTTGGATGTAATGGCGTGGGCGATGTGCTGCATCATCACCGTCTTGCCGCTCTTCGGGCTGGAAACCAGCAGTCCACGCTGGCCTTTTCCGATCGGCGCAATGATATCGATGATGCGACTGGTGATGTTTTCCTCGCCGCGAATATCGCGCTCGAGTTTCATGTGTTCGGCCGGATGCAGCGGCGTCAGGTTTTCGAACAGGATCTTGTTCTTCGAGGCTTCCGGTGCCTCGCCATTGATCTTGTCGACCTTGACCAGAGCGAAGTAGCGCTCGCCTTCCTTCGGCGTGCGGATCTCGCCTTCGATGGTGTCGCCGGTATGCAGGTTGAAGCGGCGGATCTGGCTCGGGCTGACGTAGATGTCGTCGGTACTGGCCAGGTACGAAGTGTCTGGCGAGCGCAGGAAACCGAAGCCATCGGGCAGCGTTTCAAGCGTACCGTCGCCAAAAATGGTTTCTCCCTTTTTGGCCTGATTCTTGAGCAACGCGAAGATCAGTTCATGCTTGCGAAGTCGATTGGCGCCCTCAATGTCGTTGGTAACGGCCATATCGAGAAGCTGGCTTACATGGTGGGCTTTGAGTTCGGATAGATGCATGAGTGGATAGAAAGAAAAAAATGAAGGAAGCGTGCTGCGCTTGGCGATGTCGCGAAAGAGACGCGTACGAGGAGGGTGTTGGGTGCTGCCGGGCTTGTTACGACTGGAGATTACGCCTGAAAGTTCGCTGCGGGCTTTGATTTTCCTGTTTTCAGGTGCCGCTCTGTTTGAACCTTCAGGTGTAGCGTATCGACTTTACAGATTGCTGTCAATGAAAGCTGCAAGTTGCGATTTGGAGAGGGCACCAACCTTGGTGGCTTCGATATTGCCATTCTTGAACAGCATCAGCGTTGGAATGCTGCGTACGCCATAACCGTTCGGTGTGGTCTGGTTATCGTCGATGTTCAGTTTGGCGACTTTCAGTCGGCCCGCGTATTCCTTGGCGATTTCATCAAGAATCGGCGCAATCATCTTGCAGGGCCCGCACCATTCCGCCCAGTAATCGACCAGCACGGGTTGTTGCGCTTGCAGAACCTCGGCGGCAAAAGTGTCGTCAGTGACTTAGTGGATGTGTTCGCTCATTGGATGCCTCTTGGGTAATCGGAGAAGGGATTTATAGGGGGTGTGTGCTGGAAGACACGCGACCTGACAATTCGGTTCCATCCTAACAAATAAACTTGTGCATGGGAAGCGGAGCGGCAGCTCTTGATGGGCTTGGCTTTGCGCAGAATAGTTTGCCCCAGGGCAGCCAGGCGGCGCGATCCGGCGGTTGCCCACGTCGAGATTTACAGTCCATGACAATGTGCGTAGTATGCCCCAACACTATGACAGCGGAAGGTTAAGCCATGAACCTGGAAAAAGTCATTTTCGGTTTCTTTGTCATTCTGGCGTGTACCCTGAATTTTGGTTTCTTTGTCGGCGACATTGATAACATCCGCGTGCATGACGCACAGCATCTTTTTGCCGCCGTCGTCGTCAATCTGGTTGCGCTGGTGATGAAATTCGGCGACCGCACACACATCGGCGCGACTCATCTGGCGACCAGCATGGTGGCCGTTTTGCAGCTGCTGGCCGCGTCTTTCGTCTGGATGTGGCAGGTCAATGTCAGCCATGTGGCGATGACCGGCGATACCATGTCAACCATCGTCTCGCTAAGCGCCGGCGCGCTCGTTGCGAATATTATCTCGGTGATCCTCCTGATCAGTGAAACCCTGCGCCAGACGCGCTGAGCGGATAAAGTAGCGTGAACGAAGTTCTTTTCGTCATTCTGCGCCGGCTGCGCCGGCCGTTGATCGTGCTCATCGTTGCCTACGCCATCTCGGTATGGGGGCTGGTGCTGATACCAGGCCTGGATAAAGACGGGAACGTTGTCCATCTCGGTTTTTTTCACGCGCTGTACTTCATCAGCTATACCGCAACGACGATAGGGTTTGGCGAAATCCCCTACGAGTTTACCGATCCGCAACGCATCTGGACCATCGTCTGCATCTACTTGTGCGTCGTTTCCTGGGCTTACGCCCTGGGCAGCGTTTTTCATCTGTCACAAGACCAGACCCTGCGTGATGCCATTGCACGGCGGCGTTTTGCTTTGCGCGTGTGCGCAATACGCGAGTCTTTCGTCCTGATTGCCGGTTACGGCCAAAGTGGCATCATGCTGGCCCGGATGCTTGATCGCATGGGGCAGCGCCTGGTGATTGTCGAAACGCGTCACGAGCGCGTGGCGCGCATAGAGATGGAGGAGTTTGAGCATTCTCCGCTGTTTCTGTGCGCAGATGCTCGTTTGCCCGATGTGCTGGTCGATGCCGGAGTAACGCATCGCCATTGCGTGGCCATGGTCGCGCTGGCCGGGAATGACGAGACCAACCAGTCGGTAGCCATTGGCGGGACAGTCCTCAATCCTTCGTTGAGAATCATTGCCAGAGTACATACCAGGATTGCGCAAGCCAATCTTGATTCATTCCGGAACATTGAACTGATCAACCCCTTCCAGATATTTGCCAATAACATCGATCTGGACATGGGATCGCCGGAACGCTTGCGCGTCATCGAATGGCTTTCTGGACTCCCCGGCGGAATATGTCCGGATTCACTTAACCTGCCGAAGGGCCACTGGCTGGTCTGCGGGACCGGCAGTTTTTCGCAATATTTCGTTTCAGCACTGGAAAAAGCGGGAGTGACGTGCGCGGTCGTGAAAATCGATCTGAATCAGCAAGGCGACAGCAATACGCTGGCCTATCAGGGCGTTGTTTATCAGGACATGTTGTCGGCGGGAATTGAGCATGCGGTCGGGTTGGTGGTGTGTACCGAAAGTGATTCGGTCAATCTGGCGACGGTTACGCGTGCCCGTTCGATCAACTCGAAACTGTATGTGGTCATTCGCCAGGCCCACGTGGCCAACGCCAGCCTGATCGACGCTTCAATGGCCAACCTGCGTTTTATCAAGGCCGAAGTGGTTTCGCACAAGGCCCGACAACTCCTGACCTCGCCTTTGCTGATCCGTTTCCTCAAGTATCTCGACGAAGATTCAGGCGAATTGGCGCGGCAAACCGGAGCGCTTCTGGAGAAGCAAGTCGGCGATAAAGTTCCATTCATGTGGGGGTTCGACTGTTATGCGTCCTACCCCGGTTTAAAAGAGGCGCTGGCGCCGGAAATCGAGCCTCCACTTTCGATAGGTGATCTTCTGATCAACCCGGGAAATCCGCTGGAGCGAATCAAAGCGGTGCCTCTGCTGCTCTTGCGCGAGAAGGTGGAGATCCCTTTGCCGTCGGAGGATACTTGTCTGCTCTCGGGTGACAGGATCCTGTTTGCCGGGCTGCGCGGTGAAGGCGAACTGCAGAAGCGATTCCTTCTTGAGCCCAGTCCGTTGGTTTTTGTCCGTACCGGGGTCGAGCCGCCGCGCAGTTGGTTGTTCCGGCGTATGCTCCGGTAGCGCGCGGCGAAGGCCCCGTATTACCCATGAAGTTCTTGTGGGCAAGAGTCGCTTGCTGATGTAAATGCGCTATAGTTTTCACCCCGTAACCTGCCGAGGGGCAAAATGGCTTACGTCGTTACCGAGAACTGCATCAAGTGCAAATATACGGATTGCGTCGATGTCTGTCCCGTTGATTGCTTTCACGAAGGCCCCAATTTCCTGGCGATTGACCCCGAGGAGTGCATTGATTGCACCCTTTGCGTGGCCGAGTGTCCGGCTGAGGCCATCTTTGCCGAGGATGACGTGCCGGATATCCAGCGCCAATTCATCGCGCTGAATGCCGAGATGGTCAAGGTCTGGCCTGTAATCACCGAGCGCCGGAAACCGCCGGCCGATGCCGACGAGTGGAATGGCAAGCCGGATAAGCTCGATCAACTCGAGCGCTGAGTATTCTTTCCCCGTACCCATGCAGCAAGGCAGTTGAAATGGGCTGAATGTCCTCAGCTTTGAACCCCCGCCTTGTTACAGTTACTTTCGCAAAGCGGCCAGATGGAATACTATCCAGCTGGGTTGGTGATAAAGGGTTTCTCGGCAAGAAAAACAGCTTTATACGGGGGGTCAGGTGGAAAAAATTTGGCTGCAGAGCTATGAGCAGGGTGTGCCGGCCGAAATTGATCTGGGCGAATTCCAGTCGCTCGGCGAGCTTTTTGAGAAGAGCGTCGCCGCGTACAGTGAGCGCACGGCGTTCGTCTGCATGGGCGCTGAAATAACCTATGGCCAGCTCGACACGCTGTCGCGTGATTTCGCCGCCTACCTGCAAACGGTACTCAAGCTGCCAAAGGGGGAACGCATCGCGATCATGATGCCCAACGTCCTGCAGTATCCGGTCTGCATGATCGGGGCCTTGCGCGGCGGCTATACGATCGTTAACTGCAACCCGCTGTATACCGGGCGCGAACTCGAATACCAGCTCAGGGATTCCGGTTCGCAAACCATTGTCATCCTCGAGAACTTTGCGCGAACGCTGGCGCAGGTGATTGCCAAAACGCAGGTAAAGAACGTGGTGATTGCCCGTCTTGGCGACATGCTCGGTTTCCCGAAGGGCAGCATCGTCAATTTCGTCGTCAAATACATCAAGAAGATGGTTCCGGCGTGGCGTATCCCGAAGACCGTCGGTTTCAATAGCGCCATTGCTCAGGGCGCTGCCGCGCAATTCACGCCGGTGGAAGTTGCACTGGAGGACATCGCCTTCCTGCAATATACCGGAGGAACCACCGGGCTTTCCAAGGGAGCAATGCTGACGCACCGCAATATCATCGCCAATGCGACGCAGGCGCATGTCTGGGTCAGTTCGGTCGTGACCATGGAAAACGAGATGGTGGTAACCGCCTTGCCGCTTTATCACATCTTTGCGCTGACGGCGAACTGCTTCCTGTTCATCAAGATCGGTGCAAACAATCTGCTCATTACCAACCCGCGCGACATCCCCAGGTTTGTTGCGGAGCTGGGCAAGTATCCGTTCACCGTGCTGACCGGCGTAAACACCCTGTTCAACGCGCTGCTCAACAACCCGGATTTTGCCGCGCTTGACTTCAGCCGGGTCAAGGTGACCCTGGGGGGCGGCACGGCGGTTCAGAAGGGCGTTGCCGAGCGCTGGAAAAAAGTGACCGGCAAGCCGCTGATCGAAGCCTATGGTCTGACCGAAACATCCCCCGCTGCCACCATCAATCCGATCAATATTCCCGAATACAACGGCTCGATCGGTCTGCCTATTTCATCGACCGAGGCGGTGATCCGCAACGACAGCGGCGCCGATGTTCCTCTTGGCGAGCGTGGCGAGCTGTGCATTCGCGGTCCGCAGGTCATGAAGGGCTACTACAATCAACCGGAAGAGACGGCCAACGTATTCATGCCCGACGGTTTCCTGCGTACCGGTGACATCGCCGTGATGGACAACAAGGGGTATGTGCGCATCGTCGACCGCAAGAAGGACATGATTCTCGTCTCCGGTTTCAATGTTTATCCGAACGAAGTCGAGGACGTTCTGGCCATGCATCCGGGGGTGCTCGAAGTGGCCGCCATTGGTGTGCCGGACGAGAAAACGGGCGAGGCGGTGAAGATTTTCGTCGTCAGGAAGGATCCGTCGCTGACCCCGGCGCAACTAATCATGCATTGCCGTGAATACCTGACCGGTTACAAGGTGCCCAGCCAGGTCGAGTTCCGTAAGGATCTGCCGAAAACCAACGTCGGCAAGATCCTGCGGCGTGAACTGCGCGACGAGGTGCCGGGCAAGAATTGAACCCAGATTGCCCATTAGGCAAGATTTGGGTCAATAATCCGTTCGTGGTGAGCTTGTCCCCCAGGGGGATTTCCTGCGGGGCATCGAACCATGAACGGCCCTTCGACAGGCTCAGGGCGAACGGGTTTTAAGTTAATGGATAATCTGGGTTGAACCGGGAGCTTGGCGGAGGCAATGCCTGTTTATTGAGCAAGGACGTCAAGCGTTCGTTGGCAAAGGGTTTTATCTGCAGTAACACAACAATCGCACAGGTTTATGCACAGCTTCTGTGAGTAAGTTGCTAGAGTAGTACATGGAGCGTTGGACGGATTCTGGACTATGTGGAAATCAATTCTGGCGATTGCCGTGGGGTCGGCGCTGGGTGCACTGTTGCGCTGGCAGTTGGGCGATAGACTCAACAGTGTCTTTCCGACCATCCCTCCCGGTACGCTGGCGGCCAATCTGATCGGTGCCTACGTCGTCGGGCTGGGCATCGCTTTCTTCGCCACCTTCTCGGCGATCTCGCCGGAATGGCGTCTGCTGGTCATCACCGGCTTTTGCGGCGGGCTGACAACCTTCTCGACGTTCTCGGCCGAGATCACAGTACTGCTGCAACAGGGGCGGATTTCCTGGGCCTTTGGTGCTGTCGCAGCGCATGTTGTGGGATCGGTCGTCATGACCTTCGCGGGGATCGGTACCCTCTACCTGCTGAAGAATTTGCCCTGAGGTAAATTTTAACCCGATAAAGGAGGCGGACATGGAAGGCTCATTTCTCCGGTTCTACGTGGACGAAAAACGCAGTCATCACGGTGTTCTGCTCTGGGAGTGGCTGCTTGAAAAAGCTAACGCGCTGGGTATTCGTGGCGGCTCGGCGTTCCGGGCGATGGCCGGTTTCGGGCGCCGCCACCACCTGTACGAAGACCGCTTCTTCGAACTGGCCGGTAACGCCGGCATCGAGGTGGAGTTCATCGTCGATGATGACGAAATGAAGAAAATCCTCGCTCTGGTCCACCAGGAAAAGATACGGGTACTCTATGCCCGGATACCGGCGCACTTCGGTGTCATCAATCCTGATGCCGAGGATCCCGTTGGCGTGGCGGCCGACGAGTAGGGCTTGCACGAAGGAATCCTGTTGGGGGTACGGAGTACGCAGAGAAGACCAGGCCCTTCGTTGCAGCCATGTCCATCAGTACAATTCCCGGATGGCAATTCGCTGGGCATTTCGTTGTATACTTACAACTTAATCTGTTGCCCAAAAACGTTTTCAATCAACTACTGTAATGGAATCCAAAATGGCCAAAGTCGTAAAAGCCGCACCCGCTAAAAAAGTTGCTCCCGCCAAGAAGGCTGCTCCCGCCAAGAAGCTTGTTGCAGTCAAGAAAGTTGTCGTCGCCAAGAAGGCGACTCCCGTCAAGAAGGTGGCTGCGCCCGCCAAGTTCGTCAAGATCACCAAGGTCGTCGGTCGTCAGATTCTCGACTCGCGCGGCAATCCCACCGTTGAAGTCGATATCACGCTGAATAACGGATTCCTGGCGCGTGCCGCCGTTCCGTCCGGTGCCTCGACCGGCGAATTCGAAGCCTGCGAACTGCGCGACGGCAACAAGAAAGTTTATCTCGGCAAGGGCGTACTCAAGGCGGTTGCTGCCGTCAATGGGCCGATCGCCACCCTGCTCAAGGGCAAGAACCCGCTCAACCAGCGCGAACTCGACGAAGCGATGATCGCCCTTGACGGCACCACAAACAAGTCCAAGCTCGGCGCCAATGCGCTGCTCGGCGCGTCGATGGCCATCACCGTCGCGGCGGCCAACGTCAGCAAGATGCCGCTGTGGAAATATATTGGCAAACTGCACAAGAACAAGGAATTTGTTCTGCCGACGCCGATGGCCAACATCATCAACGGCGGCAAGCACGCTGACAACCTGATCGATTTCCAGGAATTCATGATCATGCCGGTTGGCGCCAAGACCTTCTCCGAAGGCCTGCAATGGGTCACCGAAGTGTTCCATGCGCTGAAGAGCATCCTCAAGAAGGGCGGTCACGTTACCGCCGTCGGCGATGAGGGCGGTTTCGCACCGAACCTCACCAACGACCAGGCGCTGGACGTCGTCATGCAGGCCATCATCGCCGCCGGTTACAAGCCGGGCAAGCAGATCGCCATCGCACTTGACTGCGCATCGTCCGAACTGTTCGACGAAGGCGAGCGCAAGGGCTACAAGTTCTGGAAGTCGAATCCGGACAAGCTGTTCACCGCTGACGAAATGATCGCCATCTACGCTGACTGGTGCAAGAAGTACCCGATCGTTTCGATCGAGGACGGTCTCGACCAGAGCGACTGGGACGGCTATGTCAAATTCACCAAGGCGCTCGGCAAGAAGGTGCAGATCGTCGGCGACGACTTCTTCGTCACCAACCCGACCCGCCTGAAAAAAGGCATCGACATGGGCGCCTGCAACGCGATCCTGATCAAGGTCAACCAGATCGGTACCGTGACCGAGACGCTCGATGCCATCAAGATGGCGCAGAAGGCCGGCTATGGCGTGATCTCCTCGCACCGCTCGGGTGAGACGGAAGACTCCTTCATCGCCGACCTCGCCGTCGGTACCGGTGCCGGCCAGATCAAGACCGGTTCGCTGTCGCGTACTGACCGCATCTGCAAGTACAACCAGTTGATCCGCATCGAAGAGCAACTCGCTGCCAAGGCCATTTACAAGGGTCTGAAGTCGATCAAGGGCGCCGGTTACTGATCAGCAGTTCCTGC
>CAIVZW010000692.1 GCA_903910495.1 uncultured beta proteobacterium | reverse complement strand
CCTGGATGTGGGGCCAGCAATGAATGACCCATCCCCAAAGACATTGCAGAGCAAGGGTTACCGTGTTACCAACCAAGACCGGCGCCTTGTTGCATTGTATTTAACTATGCCTGACGCCTCCTGGCGCGGCCAGCTTCCGCGATTGACGCGAAAACAACGCCTGGCGTTGCATGATGCGTACTACGCACTTGCAATGAGTATCGAGAACCTGCCCGGCGGAATAAACCATGAGCGCCGCAAAGCGCAGGAATTACTGTTTGATTTTAGCTGGCACTTGAATGACATAGTCGTTCAGTACCACGAATACATCAGGCGGACTTTCCCCCGGCGGTTGCCTGGTTACGGCAAGGATCTGGCCTCCGCACGGCGGCGCGGGCTTATACCTAGCCCTAATGACAAAGATATTCATGTGTCGATTGGTTGCCGTCCTGGTTACCGCCACGCGGCCTACGGGGCGTACCTTTGGGCCGAGCCCTCCCAAGAAAAAGGTTTTTCCGATGTGTGCTTTTCCTTCCTGGCGGGATTGAATGTAGAGATCCTGGCAACCGGCGCCGACATGCGGATTGTCGACGAATTGGCCAGGGAACTGAGAGTGCAGGGCGCGCGTCGCGTTGTGCTGAGGCGTCTTGATCGCCGCGGCTATACCACGGTTAGGACCGTCCATATCGGCGGCGGCAGTCTCGAATGCAGGGAGTTCCATGACGGTGATTACATCGAACTGCTATACGAAGGGGATCGGGCATGGCGTCGGCAATCCAGATAATTAAGGAACGGTGCCCGGCGTGTTCGGCATTGGCGAGAATATCGACTACAGGAGGCCTCCTGTGACCCCCGCTGAGAAATTCCTGTCCCGTGTCGAAGGCGTCCGCCAAACCGGACCGGGGCGCTGGATATTCAAAGTGCCAACCCGCCAGGACAAACGCGCCTCCGGTAGTGCGCGTGAACTTGAGGATGGCCGCCTGTTGATCCATGACTTTGCCGGGGCTTCGGCGCCCGAAATACTCGCCGCCGTGGGGCTCGAAATGACTGACCTTTACCCCGAGCAACTGACCGAGCACGGCAAGCGCGAACGGCGCCCGTTTCTGGCGACCGACGCCCTGCGTTGCGTTGCTTTCGAGGCGCTGGTATGTGCTGCCGCTGCGGCGGCCCTGGCTGCCGGTGAACCGCTTTCGTCTGTAGATCGTGACCGCCTCCTGGTGGCCGCCGAACGCCTGAACGCTGCAGCAAAGGCGGCCGGCCTATGAGCAACGTCACCAGCCTGGAGCAGGCCGCCGAGAAGCTGGCCAGAAAAGGCAAACGCCGCGCGTCTAGTACACAAGCGACCGGCACCTATGACGCAAGCGGCGGCCGGGTCATCCGTCACGATCCGGGCAAATTACCGGAAATCCTCGATGAATTGGGCGTCGCGCTGGCTGAAGCCGATGGCAACCTGTTTGTCTACGCTGATCGTCTGGTGCACCTCTATTCGGCGCCGCAATCTGCCCGCAATGGAATCGTCTGCCCTCGTGGCTCGTTGATCCTGCATCCCGTGGACGGGGCTCATCTTGCCGAGCTGGCGGGCCGTGCCGCGCGCCACGAACGCTATGATGCGCGATCAGAAGGCGCCAAGCCTTGCGACTGTCCGCGCCGTGTCACTGATGCCTATTTGTCGCGTGGCCAGTGGCCGGAATTGCGCGGCCTGACCGGCTTTGTCGAAGCGCCGACCGTTACGCTCAAGGGCCGCCTTCTCGATCATCCCGGCTACGATCCCGAAACCGGCCTGTTCCTGGCCTTTGACACGATAACGGGATACACCGCACCGCCGGACAATCCGACGATGGACGATGCCGCCAGCGCAGCTACCAGACTTCTGGAAATGGTTTCAGAATTTCCATTTATAGACGACACCGACCGCGCCGCCTTCCTGGCCGGCGTCATAACCGCATTACTCCGTAGACCGCTGCCGTCCGCGCCGATGGTGGCGATCACTGCGCCGACGGCGGGTACGGGCAAGACGCTTATTGCTGAAACCTTCGCCGTCATCGCTACCGGTCGCCGGGCAAGCGTAATGTCATTGGGTCATGACGACGCGGAAACAGAAAAGCGCTTAGGTGGTGCGTTTCTGGCAGGTCACATTATCATTGTCCTGGACAATATCGCAGTCCCACTTAAAAGCGATCTTGCCTGCCAGGCGACGACACAGCAATTCGTAGAGTTGAGGCCTTTGGGAACCAGCGGAGTAGTCCGTATTCCTACCCATGCCTTACTCGTGGCCACCGGCAACAACTTAGCTATAGTTGGCGACCTCAAACGCCGCGTTTCTCTGATCCGCATGGATGCGTGCCAGGAGCGACCTGAGCAACGCGCCTTCAAACGCGATCACCTGGAGGATGTGTTTGCCCGCCGGGGAGAACTGATCCGCGATGCACTCACGATCTGCCTAGCCTACATCGGCGCAGGGGCTCCTGTAATCAATGGCTTGTACCCGTTGGGGGGCTTCGAGCATTGGGATCGCATGGTGCGCCGTCCGCTGGTCTGGCTGGGGTTTCCTGACCCGCTCAAAGCCTCCGAGGGGCTGCGCGATCAGGATCCAGACTTGGAGGCCATGCGCCTGCTGTTTGGTTCATGGCATGAGGTATTCGGTACTGAGGCCAAGACCGCCGCTGATGT
>CAIVZW010000691.1 GCA_903910495.1 uncultured beta proteobacterium | reverse complement strand
CGTTCGCGGGCCTGGCGGGCACTCCACCAGGCGCTGAGCGGCTTGAGTTGTTCGCGCAGCAGGGCAAGGGCACTCATGGCATGCCTCGCAGGGCGAAGACGGCTTCGATGCCGCCCTGGTTGGGCTTGGCATCGCGCAGGGTGACGGCCAGCCCGCGGTTGCTGAGGGTCTTGCGGAGTTGTTCGGCGGCGCTGTTGTCGGTCAGTTGCAGGCTGAGTTCAAGGCGGCCGTCTTCGTAGCTCAGGGTACGCAGACGGCCCTGGGTGCCGATGGCTTCGCTGGCGGCGGCAAGCAGTGGCAGGAAGTCGGTGCTGCCGAGTTGTCCGCGTGCGCGGCGCAGCTGGTCGTTCATGCGCTGCATTTGCAGTGGCGGATCGATGATGTTTTGGGCTTGCGGGTAGGCTGCCCGGAAGCTGTCGGCCATTTGCCGGCGCAGGGCCTGGCTTTGCTGGTTGAGCCAGATCCATTCGCCGAAGCTGAACAGGCAGTACACGAGGAGTGCGGTGGCACCCAGCCAGAGTGTCGGTTTGAAGCTGCGCCAGCCGGCATTCGCAGCCTGTGGTGGGGCGAATTCGCCGCTAAGGAGGTTGCGGGCGGCCTGGGTGGTTGGCTGGCTGGCATCACGCCAGCCGTATTCGCCAGCGGAACTGACCGGGATGCCGAGGCTGGTTTGCCAGGTGCTGGCGTGGATGGGGCCAAAGGCCTGGTCCTGGCTGCGGGCGCTGTAGATGTCGATGCCGGCCGGTGGCTGATCTTTGGCGGCATGCAAGGCGAGTTGCAGTTCCTGGGGGGGCTGGTGGATGTCGGCCAGGTCGAAGGCAAAGCCTTCTTCGCTACCGAGTCGGGCGTAGCCGCTGGTGTTGTCGCTGCGCAGGCACAGGCTCCAGCGGCCGGCGCTGAGCGGTGCCAGTTGGAGTTCGCTGATGATGCGCTGAGGGGTGCGTTGCAGGGTGGCCAGGGCGGTGAGGAGGGTCTTGAGGCGGGTGCGGGCGATGACCCAGATTGCCGTGGGTGCCGGGTTAGTCGTTGATCCGTTGTGCTCGGTTTCATTGCCGATGACGAAGTGTTCGGCTTCGGCGTCGTTGATGAGTTGGTCTTCGAGGGCGTAGGCAATGACTTCTGCGGGGCGGGAGCGGGCGCCTTTGGGGAGTTGGGCTTTGAGTGTCAGGCATTGCTCGGCACTCAGGATGACTTCGCATTGTTCGGCTTCGGGCCAGTGGCGTGGTTCGCTGCGACCGCGCTGGAGCATGTTGCCTTGTTCATTGAGCAGCGCCCAGTCGCAGGCTGCGTCTTCCGCCGGCCAGGCGGGGGGTAGGTAGAGGCGCAGGGTTAGGGTCATTCGAATTTCACCCAGACCAGGGTCGGCCAGGAAGACTGCCGGTCCAGTAGCACGGTCGAGGTCGTATCAGCATTGCCGTAGCGGGCACGGATCATCACGCTGAAATAGCGACTGCGCGTATCCAGATTCGCAGTACCAGCGATAGCCGCAAGTTCGGGACGCGGCAAGCGATTACGAAAGTCGGACACGTCGCGATAAGGGACGCGATTGCGGTCGGCGATAATTTGCTGGGCATCCGACGTAGACAGCTCGGGAAGAACGGCTGCGAGCACCATGGCGCTAGTCGTATTGAGATTGACCGGATTATAGCCCGGAAGAACACT
>CAIVZW010000690.1 GCA_903910495.1 uncultured beta proteobacterium | reverse complement strand
GCCATGGTCTCGGCGGTTTTTGACAATTTCGAAGAGTTCAAGAAACTGCATCCGGCTTTTGCCAACGTCGAGCCGAAGGACATGATCAAGAACGGCATGTCGGCACCTCTGCATCCGGCGGCCGTCAAGTATTACAAGGAAAAGGGCTGGATGTAATTGCAATAAGTGGCGGGTGAATTACTGATCGCCTGCTGATTCGGGACGGCTCCTGTGCGGAGCCGTCTTGCGTTTATGTAGTTCAGAACAGGGAGCGGCACGTGAGCGAAAATGAAGACAAAAAGTCGGGAATGACCGATGACGAAATCCGGCAAATGGTTGCCGAATCCGATACCGGGGGGCGCCGGCCGAGCGGCCTGACAGCCAAGATCGTCATGTACACGGCGATGGCGTGGTCGATGTTCCAGCTCTGGATTGCTTCGCCACTACCCTTCTCGCTGGGCATTTTCGTGCTCAACGATACCCAGTCACGGTCGATTCACCTGGCCTTCGCGATGTTTCTCGGCTACATGCTCTTCCCGCCGCTCAAGAGTTCGCCGCGGACCCGCATTCCGGTTCAGGACTGGGTGCTGGCCTTGCTCGGCGTTTTTTGCGGCGCCTATCTTTTCCTTTTCTACGCTCAGCTTGCCGCACGTCCCGGTCAGCCGACCGGGCTGGATCTGGCGGTTGCGCTCGCCGGCATCATTCTCCTGCTGGAAGTGACGCGCCGCGTCATCGGCTTGCCGATGACACTGATGGCCCTGCTCTTCATCGGTTATATCGTCCTCGGCCCCCACATGCCGGACATGATTGCGCACAAGGGAGCTTCGTTCGGCAAGGGCATGACCCACCTGTGGCTGTCGACCGAAGGTGTTTTCGGCGTCGCGCTGGGTGTCTCATCGGGCTTTGTCTTCCTCTTCGTTCTCTTCGGCGCACTGCTCGACACCGGTGGCGCCGGCAACTATTTCATAAAATCGGCGCTCTCTCTGCTCGGTCACATGCGTGGTGGTCCGGCCAAGGCAGCGGTGGTCTCTTCGGGTCTGACCGGCCTCATTTCGGGCAGCTCGATCGCCAATGTGGTCACCGTCGGTACCTTCACCATCCCGCTCATGAAGCGCGTCGGCTACAAGCCGCACATTGCCGCTGCCGTCGAAACCGCGGCCTCGGTCGATGGCCAGATCATGCCGCCGGTGATGGGTGCAGCGGCCTTCCTGATGGTCGAGTATGTCGGCATCCCCTACACGCAGATCATCAAGCATGCGGCCTTGCCGGCGATCATGTCCTACATCGCGCTGTTCTACATCGTGCACCTGGAGGCGTGCAAGACCGACATCCGCGGGATAGTGCGCGAGCATATTCCACCACTTCTGAACCGCGTCCTCAGCTTCCTGATGTCGGTCAGCGGAGTCGTTATCCTGGCCAATGTCATCTATTACGGTCTGGGCTGGATCAAGGGTGTGGCCGGCGCCTCTTCAATCATCGTCATCGCCGTGCTGATGCTCGCAGCGTACATCGCCCTGCTCAAGTACGAGGCGAAATATCCCGAACTGCATATGGAGGATCCGAATTCGCCCATCCTCAAGCTGCCCGAACCCGGGCCGACGATCAAGAGCGGCCTGCACTTCCTGCTGCCGGTTGCCGCCCTGATCTGGAACCTGATGATCGAGGAGCTTTCACCGGCCCTGTCGGCGTTCTGGGCAACCATGTTCCTGATCTTCATCCTGGTCACGCAGCGACCGCTCAGTGCCTGGTTCCGGGGTCAGCGCGAGATCGGGGCCGACTGGGCGCAGGGCTTCCCGGATCTGAAGACCGGGCTGATTGCCGGCGCACGCAACATGATCGGTGTGGCCATCGCTACCTCGACCGCCGGCATCATCGTCGGTACCGTCACGCTGACCGGCATCGGCCTGGTACTGGCCGAGGTGGTCGAGCTGATCTCGGCCGGCAACCTGCTGCTGATGCTGTGCATGGTCGCCGTCGCTTCGCTGATCCTTGGCATGGGCGTGCCGACGACGGCCAACTACATCATCGTGTCGACGCTGATGGCGCCGGTGGTGGTCGAACTCGGCGCGCAGAGCGGACTGATCGTTCCTCTGATCGCCATCCACATGTTCGTCTTCTATTTCGGCATCATGGCCGACGTGACGCCGCCGGTCGGTCTGGCGGCCTATGCCGCGGCGGGAATCGCCAAATGCGATCCGATGCTGACCGGTTTCACGGCGTTCTGGTACAGCATCCGCACCAGTGTTCTGCCGTTCATGTTCATCTACAACACCCAGCTTCTGCTGATCGGTGTAGACAGCATTCCGGAATTCCTGCTGGTCGTCGTCTCCGCCGTCACCGCCAGCCTGATCTTCGTCGCCGCGTCGCAGAACTGGTTCCTCACGCGCAGCAAATGGTACGAAAGCGCGATCCTGCTGCTCATCGCCTTCAGCCTGTTCCGTCCGAATTTCTGGATGGACATGGTCTATCCGCCGTACAACAAGATTGCCCCGACCGAACTGATGCAGGTCATTGAAAAAGCGCCGGCCGGTGAGCTATTGCGCGTGTGGATCGAAGGCGAGGATCTGAAGGGCAAGCCGATCAAGAAAGGCATGCTGGTTCCGCTGACCGAAGCCGGGCCGGCGGCCCAGCGTCTTGAGCGATTCGGCCTGCGTCTGGTACCGATGGGCGATCAGCTCGATGTCGTTTCGGTCAAATTCCGCAGCAAGGCCGACAAGGCGGGCTTCCAGCAGGGTCAGAAGGTGACCGCACTGGAAGTCGAGAACAAGCGTCCGGCACCTGAATGGATGTTCTTCCCGACGCTGGGCGTGCTCGGGCTGATCGTGTTCCTGCAGCGGCGGCGCATTGCGGCCGGCGCCCCGTCCTGACGGCCGTTTCCTGCTTCGTGACAACGCTGCCTGCGGGCAGCGTTTTTTTTGCGTGTCCATACGAAAGAGTATTGGCTTGTACGTCAAAAAACTCCTACGATGACAACTGATGGTTTGCCCCTCGATTCGGGAATCAGGTCAGCGATGCAGACGCCAGACAATTTATTCATCAGCATGGACCAGCTCAAGGTCGGCTTGTATGTTTACCTCGATCTGAAGTGGTTCGAGCATCCCTTTGCCTTCAATAATTTCAAGATCAAGGACGAAGAGCAGATCAGTCTCATCAGGAGCCTTGGCCTCAGAAAGATGCGCTACGATCCGGCGCGCAGTGCT
>CAIVZW010000689.1 GCA_903910495.1 uncultured beta proteobacterium | reverse complement strand
TAACCTTACGCACGATTCGGACCGCTGAAAAAGCCAAAAATATGTGTAGCCTGCAAAGCCCGACTTCACCATTTCGCATGAGTGCAAGCAGGTTTCTGTGTTCCAAATGCACATAATTGGGTACTGTGCATAATGGCCGTTATGGAAAGCTCTACATAACGGCCAATTCCAGCCATTTGCTTTTCTTCCCCATTGCGGTCATTGAGTCCTTCAAAGTGTATGCTTATGACCTCGGTTGCCCTGCGGCGTCAACCTCGCGTCCTCGGGAGGTTGAAGTCCCTTCGACTCGTTAGGCCGCACACCAACAAGCAAACAAAAGGAGGTTCGAATGGCAGCTATCGTTGGCTATTTAGGGATGCTTATTGGGTCTGTTGGAATATTTTTTGGCTTTTATTATCTTTCCAATAATCCAATTATCTCTCTGCAGATTGTCACCTTCTCAACAGTAGGAATTGTTGGAATACTCGCATTCGTTCGCCATGTCGTATTTCATAAATCTGATGCGAAGCGATTGGGCTGGGAAACAGATCGTCCCGATTGGATGTTTGAAGTTGGATTTGCAAATCTTGCGTTCGGTATCATTGGCATCATTTCAGTTATAAAAGATCCTTCACCTAAGGCACAGGCAGTTATTCTTTTAGGATATTCTATTTACCTATTCCAAGCCGCCATCTTGCATGGCTTCAGATATTTCACTGATTCAGTAAAATCGTCTGCTAGGCTCTGGAGAAGTTGCATCGCTACTTTTTCCTACGCAGGAATAATGGTGTTTTTTGCCATCAAAGCACTCTGAATCCGTTTCTATGCTTCCCTTAGCATATCAGCCCGACTACTACCGGTTTGGGTCGACTTGCAACACTAGTCATCAATTTCTTTGTACTCTTCCGTTGCGGGTACATGGAAACGCCCTCCTGACAAACCACCTCCTTGAGACTTCTATACGAACCAAGGGGTTGGGCGTTCGAATTGCTCCGGGCGCGCCAAGAGCGATGAATTAGGGCACTGGCAATTAGCTATTGTTGTTCCCTGACGGGAAGGAAACGGCCTATTAATTGTCGGAGCAATTACCAACCAAAGTAAGCCTTGATTTTGTCCATACTTGCGCCTTCTGCCAGAGAAAATGTCAGCAAAATTCTTGATTTTTGTGGGTTGAAATGACCAGAAGCAATTCCTTCCGGTATTGGCGTCACAAAGCCTGAGCCGGTTCGTGTAGAGCGTACAACCGGAATGCCGTTTTCCATGAGTTCCGTTATTTTTGCCTTCAGCGAGGTTGGAACAGACCCGTTTCCGGTGCCTGCAATGACGATACCTTTGGCACCATCCTTTACCGCGGCATCGAGCAATCCGATATCCTGATCCTGATAGCTGTAAAGGATTACAACTTTGGGTAGAGATTCATACTTCGAAACATCAAAAAAGGGCTTGCCGATGGGTTTGGCTGGTTCGTAATAAAACTTCGGATTTGTGCTAATAAAGACACCAAGATAACCTTGTTCCGTGGCCTTAAACGTATCGAGCGCAGTGGAGTTGGTTTTTGTTACATAGTAAGCAGAAGCGATCCGATCATTCAGCAGCACCATGGTGCCGCGATTTTCAGCATCTTTGCTAGCGGCCAACGACACTGCTTCAAGTAAGTTCATTGGTCCGTCTGCACTGATTGCAGTTGCAGGCCGCATTGCTCCGACTACCACTACCGGCTTGTAGCTATTCACTGTCAGATCGAGGAAAAAGGCGGTTTCTTCGATCGTGTCCGTGCCATGAGTTACCACGACTCCATGCGTACCTTTGTCGGCAAGATTGGCGTTAATTGTTTTAGCTAACTTGAGCAAGATAGCCTGGGTGATATCCCCACTTGCAACGTTAGATGTCTGCTCTCCGCTGATCGTGGCCACATCTTGCAATTCGGGTACGGCTTTGATCAGCACTTCAACACCCAATGAACCCGCTTTGTAATCCGTGGTATCCGTATTGCTCTTGGATGATCCGGCAATCGTGCCGCCGGTCGCATAGATTGTTACACCCGGTTTGGAATCAGCCGCGAAGGATGATGAAATAGATAAGACCGAAGCTAGGAGGAAGAAAAAAATATTGCGTTTCATGCAGCTAAACTCCGTTGTGAAATGTGGGAGGATGAATCGGGCACTGACAGTTAGTTATTGTTGTTTCATGAACGGAAAAAATCGGCCCTTATGCAAAGCTTTCCATAGGGGTCGTCCACTGCCGGCGATTCGCTGAAACTCAGCGTCAGTTGACAGTCTGAAGCACTTATTCATAGTTTGAGGACGAACGGCTCTTGATGGCCGAGTGCTGAAGTATAGCCCGCGAGGGCGAACGGCCGGTATCAATTGCCGAAGATCTGGTCGGGCTGGAAAAGTAAATTCCCAAGTTGACAGGCCGCTTTCGATTTCGCGGCTCCTTCAGTCAACGACCGCTTCCATTTTTCTCCGCCGTCCGGAGTGGGTAGATAGCGCCAGTTCGCAATTCTCAGTCCCTTATTTTCCGGGCATGTCGGTGTCAGGCCAGGCCGATGGGCAGCGCCGTCTTGTACTTGACCTCCTTGAGCGCCACGCTGGAACGGATGTTGGCCACGTTCGGAATGCACGCCAGTCGATTCACGATGAAGCTTTGCAAGGCTTTGAGGTCGGAGGCAACAACCCGCAGCAGGTAATCCGAATCGCCGGTCATCAGATAGCACTCCATGACTTCGGGGTAACTGCCGATGGTTTCTTCGAAGGTGCGCAAAGCGCTGCCAACCTGCTTCTCCAGGCTGACCTGGATGAACACCGATACATTCAGTCCGACCGCCTCGGGATCGAGCAAGGTCACGTAACCCCGGATCACGCCGGCCGTTTCGAGGTCGCGTACCCGACGCAGACAGGGCGCCGGCGACAGATTCGCACTTTCGGCCAGTGCCACGTTGGTAATACGCGCGTCGCCCTGCAATTGACTGAGCAGGCGGAGGTCGACCGGGTCGAGTTTGAAAGGTTCTCGATTATTGCTCATTGTTTTTAAAAAAATTGAATTGATTGCGGATCATGCCGCATTTTATGTGCAATTAGCAATGATTCGAAACGTGCTTGATTCTAAAATTCCTTCATGGCGAGACCGTATGGTCGGATCGCCGATCACAGGAGGCAGCGCATGAACCAGAGCATTACGGCATCCGGCCTGAGGCATGACACCCCGGATGAAGACCAGGAGGAAACACAGGACTGGCTCGCAAGTTTAGCGGAGGTCATTGAGCGGGATGGCTTGAGTCGTGCCGAGTTTCTGGTGGATCGGCTGATCGAGTCGGGGCGTGTGGCCGGTGGCCGATTCCACACCCTCCATACCACACCTTACCGGAACACGATCCCGGTCGAGGCGCAATTTCCCTACCCGGGCGATCTGGACATGGAAGCCCGGATTACGGCGATTCATCGCTGGAACGCGCTGGTCATGGTGATGCGCGCCAATCAGGCGTATCCCGAACTCGGTGGGCACATCGCCACGTATGCATCGATTGCCGATCTGTTTGAGGTGGGGTTCAACCACTTTTTTCACGCCCCGTCCGCCACGCATCCGGGTGATCTGGTCTATTTCCAGCCGCATGCCGCGCCGGGCGTCTATGCCCGCGCCTTTCTCGAAGGGCGGCTGAACGAGGACCATCTCGTGCATTTCCGCCGCGAGGTGTCGGGGGGTATCGGCAAGGGGTTGTCGTCTTACCCGCATCCGACACTGATGCCGGGATTCTGGCAGTTTCCCACCGGCTCGATGGGGCTGGGGCTGCTCACCGCCATCTATCAGGCGCGTTTCCAGCGCTATCTGCAGCACCGCGAACTGGTTCCGGCAAGTGACCGCAAGGTCTGGGCCTATGTGGGGGATGGCGAGATGGACGAGCCGGAATCGATGGCCGGAATTTCCATCGCTGCACGCGAACAGCTGGACAACCTGATCCTGGTGGTCAACTGCAATCTGCAACGGCTCGACGGGCCGGTGCGCGGCAACGGAAACATCGTGCAGGAACTGGAAACGCTGTTTGCCGGCGCCGGCTGGAACGTCATCAAGTGCCTGTGGGGCAGCAACTGGGACTTGCTTTTCGCCCGCGACAGGGAGGGCTGGATACTCAAGCGCATGGCCGAGGCGGTCGATGGCGAGTTTCAGAAGCTTTCTGCTACGGATGGCCATTACAACCGTGAGCACTTCTTTTCGCGTTATCCCGAACTGGCGGCACTGGTGGCCAATATGTCCGACCGTGAGATCGATGCGCTGATGCGCGGCGGCCATGATCCGGTCAAGATTCATGCGGCCTACGCCGCTGCCATGGCGCATCGCGGCCAGCCGACGGTCATTCTCGCGCAGACGACCAAGGGCTACGGCATGGGAGCTTCCGGGCAGGGCGCCAATACCTCGCACCAGACCAAGAAACTGGCGCGTGCCGACATGGAGCGTTTTCGCGAACGTTTCGCTCTTCCGCTCAGCGATCAGGATCTGGATGAGGGACGTTTTTACCCTCCTGACGAGGGCAGTGCGGAAGTCCGCTATCTCAAGGCGCGGCGTGCGGCGCTTGGCGGCTATCTGCCGCAACGGCATGAAGTAATCACCCCGGTGCAGGTGTCGACGCCGGATCTGTATTCGCCTTTCCATGCCGACTCGGGTGAGCGCAGCATTTCGACCACCATGAGTTTCGTGCGCCTGCTCTCCCGCTTGATGCGTGACGATGAACTCGGACCGCGGGTGGTGCCGATCGTGACCGACGAGGCGCGTACCTTCGGCATGCAGGACATGTTCCGCCAGTTCGGCATCTACTCGCCCTGGGGCCAGCGCTATACGCCCGAAGATTCCGAACAACTGGCCTTCTACCGCGAAGATGTGAAAGGCCAGATCCTCGAGGAGGGGATTACCGAGGCCGGAGCCATGGGCTCTTGGATCGCTGCCGGTACATCGTGGTCGCACAGCAGGCAGCCGATGCTGCCCTGTTTCATTTTTTATTCGATGTTCGGATTTCAGCGCGTGGCCGATCTCATCTGGAACGGCGCGGACTGTCAGGCACGGGGATTCCTGCTCGGTGCCACCGCCGGACGCACCACGCTTTCGGGCGAGGGCTTGCAGCACGAAGACGGCCAGAGCCATATTTACGCTGCCACCGTTCCCACCTGCCGCGCCTACGATCCGGCTTTCGGCTACGAAGTGGCAGTGATCGTCGAGGACGGTGTGCGGCGCATGATGAGCGAGGGCGAGAACGGCTTCTACTACATTACCCTGTACAGCGAGAACTACCTGCATCCTGCCTTGCCGGCCGGCGTGGAAGAGGGCATTCGCCGCGGCATCTACCTGCTCCGGCGTTCCTCTCTGGGCGAAGATCGGCCACGCGTGCAACTGATCGGCAGCGGCAGCATACTGCGCGAAGTCCTGTCAGCGGCCGAGAGCCTGGAAGCCGATTTCGGGGTGGCTGCCGATGTCTGGAGTGCGACCAGCTTTGGCGAACTGCGCAAGGATGGCATAGCCTGCGACCGCTGGAACATGTTGCATCCGGCCGAAACGCCACGCGTGCCCTACGTGACCCAACAACTGTCTGCCAGTCGAGGCCCGGTGGTCGCCGCCAGCGATTTCATCCGTGCCTATCCGGATCTCATCCGCAACTGGATTCCGGGGCGTTACACGGTGCTCGGTACCGACGGATTCGGTCGGTCGGATACCCGCGTGGCTCTGCGCGATTTCTTCGAGATCGACGCCCGCTACATCACGCTGGCTGCGCTCAAGAGCCTGGCCGACGAAGGTCAAATCGGCCGTGAAACCGTGATACAAGCCCTGGCCAGTCTCGGCATCGATAGCAGCAAACCCGACCCTCGTCTGTAGGTATGACACGAGCTTCCATGGCCTAACTCATTCAGCGCTAGAATAGCCTCTGAGGTGTCCGCCCAAGGCGGGCAGAATCAATGGGCTGGTTCCGGAGGCTCTCATGAAGCCATTTGCGGCGACGGTATTTCTGTTTTATTTTCTTCTGCTGCAGAGCGGGGCAGTGCCGGCACAGGGCGTGTATATGACGCGCGGGGAGAAAGGCCCGATTTTCTCCGACAAACCGGCGCCCGGCGCCAGGGAAGTGACTTTGCAACCGCTTACTGTGGTGGCCCCGCCAAAAGAATCGGGCCCCACGGCCAGCGCGACATCCTCCGCGGCAATCAACGACAGCCAGAAGCCTGAAACCGCCGCAGCGACGTACCGCAGTTTTTCTGTTGTTTCTCCGGAAAATGGCGGGAGCGTTGCCGCCAATACAGCCTTCTTCGAGGTCCGTGTGGCGGTCGATCCTGCGCTGCAACTGGGCGAACGGCACGCTTTTGCCGTCAGTATCAACGGCCGGCCGGTCAATCAGCGTTTTACGGCCACCGAGTTCACGATTCCGCCGGAGTTCTGGGGCGATGCCCTGGCGCAGGCCGGCCAGAGCATGCAACTGGACGCAAGCATCGTAGACGGCAGCGGGCAGGTGCTGAAAAAAACCGCGCCGGTTCGCTTTTACCTGCGCTATGTGACGATATTGAATAACCCGAATCACCGTGTGCCGCCACTGATTATCCTGCCGAAATCGCCGCAACACAAAGCGAAGCCGGAACGAGATCCGGCCGTCGGCGCTTCGATAGGCAGGACGGATAAGTGAGCAGCTTTGCCTGATCAGGAAAAACCGGGCAGCGAGAGGGTCTGCTGCTGCCGGTGGATGGGCTCCAGCGTTCCCTGAAAAAGCGCTTCGATGACCGGCGGTTCCCACCAGCGTTCGTCCATGAAACGCAGGCCGATTTCCTCGACCAGCGTACCTTTCCAGTAGTGGTTGGACACTTCGTCGAGCGTCGACAGATTCAGGCTGTGCGGCAGGCGCAGATAATCCAGCCAACTGGAGTCGTGAAACGAGACGACATAAGGCCCCTTGCTGCGGGCGCAAACCAGGTATTTGCCGAAGACGCGGCCGGGATGCTTGACGCGGAAATTCTCGGCATCAACACGGGTGGCAAAGAGCAGCAGCGCATGCAGGCGGCTGGGGAAGTTGTTGTAGAGGCGCTGCCGGTAGTATTCGAGATGGTACTCGGCAAAATAATTCTGGACGGTGGTGAATTGATCTTCAGGCAATGACGTACCGAAAGGATTACCGGTGAGGACATCCCAGCCCGGCAATTCGGCATCCGGGTCCAGCCAGGCGTAAAGCTCCAGTGTCGCGCTGTCTTTGATCAGGTGATCCATCATGTTGTTCAGGATTCGTATCGGCCCTATTTTCACCCTTCATCGTGCTTTGTCCAAGGACTAAGCGATCAGTCGCGCAAGTTCCAGGATCAGGCGTACTGCTCCGGCCATGAGCAGCGCACTGAGGAGCGAAATCAGTACGGAGAGCCAGGCTTCCCTTTGCCCCAGCGTTTTGAGCATCACGGCAAAGGTCGACAGGCAGGGTACGTAGAAGGTCAGGAAAACCAGAAAGGTGAAGATCTGAACCTGATCGAGCATGGGCATGATTTCCAGCGTACCGAGCGCCTGATAGATCATCAGCAGCGATAACTCCTTGCGCAGCACGCCGAACAGGATGGGCACGCCGAGGACGACCGGCAGACCGAGCCACCAGGCCGTGACCGGAGTCAGTGCCGTGTTGATCAGCGCATCGGCGCCAAAGTGGCTTAACAATGCCAGAATGACGCTGCCGACGACCAGCAGCGGGGTGACAATGGTGACGATATCCTCGGTTCGCTCCCAGGTCTTGCGCCAGAGCTTGTCCCAGACCGGCAGCGTGTAGGGCGGGATGACCTGAACCAGGCCCGGGGTACTGTCGGAGTAGCGGCGTACCAGCAGCTTGCCGAGCAGGGCGATGACGATCAGTGTCAACATGAAAATCGAAAACACACCGAGCCCGCCGAGATACTTGCCGCCGATGGCCAGAATGATGGCCGAACGCGCCGAGCAAGGAACAAAGGTGATCAGGATGGCCGAGACTACGCGCTCACGTCGCGTTCCCGTCGTGGCGGCGGCAGAAATTGCCGGGACATTGCAGCCCAGTCCGATCAGGAAGGGAACAGCCACACCGCCGTGCAATCCGATGTGATGGAAACCGCGGTCGACGACAAAGGCGACGCGATGCATGACCCCCGATTCTTCGAGTGCGACCAGCAATAGAACGAGCGGCAACATGTAGGGGGCGACGATGCCGACCAGGCCAACCAGTCCGTCGGCCACGGCGCGACCGATGACTCCCGCGGTCGATTCGGGTTGCCATTGCTGTACCCAGTCTGCCAATCGCGCCGAGGTCCATGAGTCGAGAAAGGCGCTCATTTCGAAGACGATCAGCAGCACGAGGGCAAATACCAGCAGGCTGCCGAGCAAGCCCCAGCGTGGATGCAGGAACAGTTCGTCGAGCCAGCGCCGCCAGCCTTCGCCGGAGTCGCTGCCGCGCGGGCTGCTGACGGCTTCGAACAGCACCGCCGCGCGGTGGTGGCGGTCGGCGTGCACTTCTTCGGAGAGCGGGCGTGGCAGGGTCTGCTCGGCCTGCGCTCTGGCCTGCGCTATTTCCGGCAGCAGGGCCGGGAAGTGAGTGCTCAGTGCGCTCAGGAAATAGTCGTCGTTTTCGGCCAGTTGCGAGAGCAGGAGGGCGCGCGGGACTTGAAAGACTTCTTCGATTTCGGGGCGGGCGATGAGCGCCTTGAGTGCCTGCAGGCTTTCGGCGATGTGCCGGGTGGGCGGCTGCGGCAGGGGACAGGTTTTCTTCCGCGTGACGTCCAGGACCGCCTCGAAGAGCGCCGAGATGCCCTTGCCCATGTGCGCAACGGTCGGGATGACGGGTACGCCGAGCCGCTCACTGAGGGCTTGTACGTTGATGAAGAGCCCCTTCTTTCGTGCTTCGTCGACGCGGTTCAGGGCAATCACCAGAGGACGCCCGAAAAGACTCAGTTCAAGGCTTAGTTCGAGGTCTTTTTCGAGTGTTGTTGCATCGACAACCTGGACCAGAACATCGGGCGCCGGGAAATCGGCTGCCCCGCTGACGCCTTCGTGCATGGTCATGAGTGGCCATTGGTCACCCCACAGCAGGTACATGAGAACGACCTGATCGTGCGCACTCAAGTGATGCAGGGAGTCAATGGACGGCAGATCGACTAGGGTAATCTGGTCGAGTACGACATCGACCACACATTCCTGATAGGCACCGCCAACACCAGCCAGGCGTTCGTGACGCGCCACCGGGCTGGAAGCGGCCTCGAAAATGGTGCTCTTGCCAGCGCCATAGCGGCCGATAAGCGCGACACGCGGTCGCCTGCTGCCACGCAGGAGCGGACCGCGC
>CAIVZW010000688.1 GCA_903910495.1 uncultured beta proteobacterium | reverse complement strand
GCCACCGAGTTCCCAACCGTTCATTACCAGGTCGTAAGCCTTGGCCACACACTTGCCCGGGTCGGTGGCGAGCAGGCCCATATGTTCGTCCTTCGGGCTGGTGAAGGGGTGGTGGCAGGCGACCCAGCGCTTGGCTTCTTCATCGTAATCGAACATCGGGAAGTCAACCACCCACAGCGGTTCCCAGGCCTTGCCGTTGACGAAGCCTTTTTCATGGCCAATCTTGGCACGTAATGCGCCGAGAGCGTCGTTGACCACTTTGACCTTGTCGGCACAGAAGAAAATCAGGTCGCCGGATTGTGCGCCGGTGCGTTCGACGATGGCTTTGAGTGCGGCAGCATGCAGATTTTTAACAATCGGCGACTGCAGACCGGTTTCGTTGAGTTGGGTGACATCATTGACCTTGATGTAGGCCAGACCCTTGGCGCCGTAGATGCTGACGAATTGGGTATAAGCATCGATTTCGCCACGGCTAAGGGTGGCGCCGCCGGGTATGCGCAGAGCAGCAACACGGCCATTCTCGCTGTTGGCCACGCCAGCGAAAACCTTGAAGGAAACATCCTTGACCACGTCGGTGACTTCGGTCAATTCCAGCGTGACGCGCAGATCAGGCTTGTCCGAGCCGTAGCGGTGCATGGCCTCGGTGTAGCCCAGGCGCGGGAAAGGCTTAGGCAGGTCGACGTTGATGGCGTCCTTGAACACGGTACGGATAAGTTCTTCCATGATTTCCGTGATCTCGGTTTCGTTCAGGAACGATGTCTCGATATCGACCTGGGTGAATTCCGGTTGCCGGTCGGCACGCAGATCCTCATCGCGAAAGCATTTGGTGATCTGATAGTAGCGGTCGAAACCGGCAATCATCAAAAGCTGTTTGAAAAGCTGCGGTGACTGCGGCAGGGCAAAGAACTGGCCGGCGTTGACGCGGGACGGAACGAGATAGTCGCGAGCCCCTTCCGGCGTGCTCTTGGTGAGCATCGGGGTTTCGATGTCGATGAAGCCCGCAGCGTCAAGAAAGCGGCGGAAGGCGCGTGCCGTTTTGAAGCGCAATTGCATGTTCTTCTGCATTTGCGGACGACGCAGATCGATGACCCGGTGCAACAGGCGAACATTCTCGGAAAGGTTCTCGTCGTCCAACTGGAAAGGCGGTGTGACGGAAGGATTCAGTACGTCAATCTGGTGACAGAGAATTTCGATCTCGCCACTCGGCATGTTGGGATTGACCGTACCGGCAGGGCGCGCACGTACCTTGCCGGTGATCTTGAGGCAATACTCGTTGCGTACCGATTCGGCGATCTTGAACATTTCTGGGCGATCCGGGTCGCAGACAATCTGCGCTAGCCCTTCGCGGTCGCGCAAATCAATGAAGATGACACCGCCGTGGTCGCGCCGCCGGTGTGCCCAGCCGCAGAGGCTGACTTCCTGTCCGATGTGTTGTGAATCGACTTGTCCGCAGTAATGGGTTCGCATGCTTTTTCCGGGGTTACGAGTGTGGATTGTTGGGATTGGTAATTCGGTTTCTGGGTCGGGCGGATGGTGCAACAACGCCCATCGAGATGATGTATTTGAGCGCTTCGTCGACGTTCATGTCGAGTTCGACGACGTCGCTTCTGGGCAACATCAGAAAGAAACCGGAGGTTGGATTCGGGGTCGTCGGAACATAGACACTGACGTAGTCACCACTGAGGTGGTTCACAACGTCCCCTCCCGGTGTGCCGGTGAGGAAAGCGATTGTCCACGAACCGGCGTGCGGGTATTGAATAAGCAGTGCTTTGCGAAAAGCATTGCCCGATGAGGAGAAAAGGGTATCGGAGACCTGTTTGACACTGTGGTAGATCGAATTGACGACCGGGATGCGGGCCAGCAGTCTTTCCCACCAGCCAACGAGTCGCTGGCCAATGAAGTTGGCGGCGAGCAGACCGGTGGTGAGGATGATCAGTAGCGTCAGCACGATACCCGCGCCCGGGATGTCGTAGCCAAAAAGGTAGTGGGGGCGCACCGATTCCGGCAGCAGGCGCAGGGACTGGTCGGCGACGCTGGCAATCAGCGACAGCACCCAGGCGGTGATCGCCAGCGGGACCCAGATCAGCAGCCCGGTGATGAAATAGCGTTTAATCAATTGCCCGCGCACGCTTCAGCTCCAGGGCAGCCCTGGCAGGGCGGCGGGATTTCCGTTTTCGTCGGTTCAGCTTTGCCGGCATCACCGCCCTTGAAATCTGTGGCATACCAGCCCTTGCCCTTCAACTGGAAGCCAGCCGCCGTCACCTGCTTGTGATAGCTGGCCTGTCCGCATTCGGGGCAGCTGCTTAACATCGGGTCACTCAGTTTTTGCAGATGATCCTTTTTAAAACCGCAGGAACCGCAACGATAAGCGTAAATCGGCATGACTAACCTTCAATGGATTGCAAAAAAACGGATTATACCCGAACGGAGGCGAGTTTCGCTGACTGGCCTGCTGCCGAGATGGGGGCAAAAGCCCTGTTTTCAAGCAATTACATCAGGCGAAGATAGCCCTGGGTCAGTTCCTTGCCCCAGAAAAGGGCAAGTACTCCGGCGAAGGCCAGATAGGGGCCGAAGGGAATCGGTAGCTGGCGGCCGCGCTTGGTCAGCACGATCAGCGCAATACCGACAACGGCGCCAACCAGCGAGGAGAGCAGAATGGTCAGAGGCAGGATTTGCCAGCCCAGCCAGGCGCCAAGTGCGGCGAGCAGTTTGAAATCGCCGTAGCCCATGCCTTCCTTGCCGGTGGCCAGTTTGAACCCCCAATAGACTGACCACAGCGTGAGATAGCCGACGATCGCACCAGTCACTGCGGACTGCAGGTCGGTGTAGGTGCCGAACAGATTGAACAGCAGACCGGCCCAGAGAAGGGGAAGGGTAATGCTGTCGGGCAACAATTGTGTATCAAAGTCGATAAAGGTCAGTGCGATGAGTGACCAGATGAGCAGGAGCGAGCCCCCCGCCGCCCATCCGAAGCCGAAATGTGCGGCCGCCAGTGCAGAGAGCAGACCGCTAAGGGCCTCGACGATGGGGTAGCGCGCTGAAATCGTTGCCTGGCAGGATGAACATTTGCCACGCAGGGCCAGCCAACTGATGATCGGGATGTTTTCCAGCGCCGTGATGGCGTGCCCGCATGCCGGGCAGCGCGAGCGGGGTCTGGCCAGCGACAGCAGATCGTATTCAGGCGCTTCTTCCCCGCGCAGTTCTGCGCACTGGCAATGCCAGTCACGTTCCATCATCTGTGGCAGACGATGGATGACGACGTTGAGAAAGCTGCCGATCATCAGGCCGAGAACGCCGCATACGATCGGGAATAAGGCCGGATCAGTAATCCCTGCCAGCGGCGAACCCGGTATCACGAGACCACGGAACCGAGCTTGAAGATCGGCAGGTACATGGCGATGACCATGCCGCCGATGAGAACCCCGAGGACGACCATGATCATCGGCTCCATCAGGCTGGAAAGCGCGTCAACTGCATCATCAACTTCTGCTTCGAAAAAGTCGGCGACCTTGCCGAGCATGGCGTCCAGAGCACCTGATTCTTCACCGATGGCCACCATCTGGTTGACCATGTTGGGGAACAGTTCGCTATTCTGCATGGCCGAGGTCAGGCTGGTGCCGGTACTGACTTCACTCTGGATCTGTTTGGTCCCGATCTTGTAGACATAATTACCTGCGGCGCCACCCACCGAATCAAGCGATTCAACCAGCGGCACTCCGGCGGAAAACATGGTTGCCAAGGTACGCGTCCAGCGGGCAATCACCGATTTGCGGATGATGCTGCCAAATACCGGAAGGTGAAGGAAAATCCGGTCAAAGGCAATCTGCATGGCTTCTGATCGTTTCCAGGTGTAAAAGAACGCATAAATCGAGCCGCCGATGCCGCCAAAGATGGCCCACCAGTAGGCGATGAATACGTCAGAAATGGCGATCACGACCATGGTCGGGGCCGGCAGGTCAGCACCGAAACTCTTGAAGACTTCCTTGAACGCCGGGATGACAAAAATCATGATGACGGCAGTGATGACAAAGGCGACGATAACAATGGCCACCGGGTAAAACAGCGCCGACTTGATTTTGGACTTGATGGCGATCATCTTCTCCTTGTAGATCGCCAGTCGGTCGAGCAGGGTCTCCAGAATGCCGGCCTGTTCGCCGGCGGCGATCAGGTTGCAGTAGAGCTGGTCGAAGTAGAGCGGGAATTTGCGGAAGGCCTGCGACAGCGAACTGCCGGTTTCCACGTCGGACTTGATGTCAAGCAGAAGCTTGCCGACCGCCGGATTGTCGTGGCCGCGGCCAACAATGTCGAACGTCTGCAGCAGTGGAACGCCGGCCTTCATCATGGTAGCCAGCTGCCGTGTAAACATCGCGATGTCTTTTTCGGTGACCTGGCCGCCACTCCTGAAACTCTGTTTCGCAACCTTGGTGACCAGAACCCCCTGGCGTCTTAACGTGGCATTGACAACGGCTTCACTGGTGGCGCGCTGTTCCCCGCGAACAACCTTTCCGGCCTTGTTTTTCCCGGTCCAGAGAAAGGTGTATTCCTTGATTTCCTTGCCGCGTTTTTCTGCTTTCGTCGCCGTCGCCATGCTGTCCCCTTCTTTATTCTTTATACGTTGGTGCTGCCCAGGACTTCCTCAAGCGAGGTAAGCCCCTGTTTGACTTTCAGCAGGCCGGAACGGCGCAAATCGTTGACGCCCTCCTTTTGCGCCTGCACGGCAATGTCCAGTGCTGTGGCATTGGACATGATCATGCGCTGTATTGCTTCGGTAACCGGCATGACCTGATAAAGACCAACCCGGCCCTTGTAACCGGAGCCCTTGCAGCGCTCGCATTCTCCCGGGCCGTAGAGCAGCCAGCTGCCGTCGATGTCTTCTTCGGTAAAGCCCGCATTCAGCAGGGTCTCGATCGGCGTGTCAAGGGGCTTTTTGCACGTACACAGGCGGCGCACAAGGCGCTGAGCGGTAATCAGCAGGATGCTCGAGGCAATGTTGAAAGTCGGGATGCCCATGTTCATGAGCCGGGTCAGTGTCGAAGGCGCGTCGTTGGTGTGCAGGGTCGATAGCACCATGTGACCGGTCTGCGCAGCCTTGACGGCGATTTCCGCGGTTTCCAGATCGCGAATTTCGCCGACCATGATGATGTCAGGATCCTGGCGCAGGAAGGCTTTGAGTGCAATCGGGAAGGTCAAGCCCTGGCGGTCGTCGATATTCACCTGGTTGATGCCCGGCAAGGGAATTTCTGCCGGGTCTTCAGCGGTGGAAATATTGATCCCCGGTCGGTTCAGGATATTGAGGCAGGTATAGAGTGAAACGGTTTTTCCTGATCCGGTCGGACCGGTGACCAGAACCATGCCGTATGGGCGCTGGATGGCATCCATAAGCAAGGCTTTCTGATCGGGGTCGTAGCCCAGTGCGTCAATGCCCAGCGTTGCGCTACTGGGATCGAGAATGCGCAGAACAATCTTTTCACCGTACATCGTTGGCAGGGTGCTGACCCGAAAGTCGATCGCCCGGCTTTTGGACAGGACGAGTCGCATGCGGCCATCCTGTGGTACGCGTTTCTCGGCGATGTTGAGGCGTGAAATGACCTTGATGCGCGAAGCAATCTTTTCCTTGATGACCAGGGGCGGGGAGGCAATTTCTCGCAAGATCCCGTCGGTCCGGAAACGGATACGGTAGTTTTTCTCGTACGGTTCGAAGTGAATGTCCGAGGCCCCATCGTTGATGGCATCGAGCAGCATTTTCTGGATGAATTTGACCACCGGGGCGTCGTCAACTTCAAGCGCAGCGGCTTCGTCAGCTTTGTCTGGGGCGTCTTCGTCGGTAAACTCGAGGTTGATGTCCTCGTTGGTCAGATTTTTTAGGGTGTCCTCGGCCGTTTCTGAGAGCTTGGCAACCAGCGGGGCGAGTTGGCTCTCGTCAACGATCACCGGGTCGACGGCCATCCCGGTCTGGAAACGGATCTCGTCCAGCGCGCGCAGGTTGGTCGGGTCGGCAATGGCGACCGCCAGACGGTTGCCGCGCTTGTGCAGCGGGACAACACGGTGTGCAGCGATCAGCTTGCGGTCAATCGCGCTTTTCTGGATATGCGCGTCGTCGAAGGCATTGAGTTCAAGCAGCGGGTAGCCGAAGGTGTCGGCCGCAAAGCGCGCGATATCGGCCGAGCTTGCTTTTTTGGAGCTGACCAGTTGCTCGATGAACGAGGCCTTGTTTGCTGCCGCTTGCGTCATCAAGTTCTCGGCATCGGCTTCCTTGATTCGGCCGGCCTGAACAAGTGCGCGTGCGAGACCGCTAAGCGATGATTGTTGTGGGTTGGCTGCCATAGTCCACTATAAGACGCTTGAAAGCGTCAAAAAAACACGACGGTACTGTCTGTAAAAAGTATGTCAGTTTGATGATGCATTGAGTCGGTGCGTTTGTAAAGAAGCGATGTGAGGACGCTGGTCCGATATTTGAGCAGTTTCAGGTTGAAAAGGTCCAAAGGACATCTGCTGCAGTCAATACTCTAAATCCGGCCAAGCAGGACTTCGGAAACGAAACGGCTGCCAATGTAGGCCAGAAACAGCAGCAGAAACCCGGTCAGAGTCCAGCGCAGTGCAATCCGTCCCCGCCAGCCATAGACGCGGCGTCCGATCAGCAGCGCGGCGAATATTCCCCACGAGGCAAAAGCAAACAGGGTTTTGTGGTCAAAAACCAGGGCTTTGCCAAAAATCGCTTCGGAAAACATGATACCGCTTCCGAGCGCCACGGTTAGCAGCAAAAACGCGATGCCAATCATGCTGAAGAGCAAGGCTTCCATTGCCAGGATTGGAGGTAGGCTGGCCAGATGCTTGTTGAGTTCTCCGTGATGCAGTTTGCGTTCGACAAATCCCATGAATATGGCGTGCAGTGCAGACAGGGTGAATAAGCTGTAAGACAGCATGGCGGCGAGAAAGTGCAGTTTGAAGCCCCAGACTCCAGCGTTGGCGATGACGTGAACCTGCGGGAAAAAGACCGGAAGCGCAGCACAAAGCGCGGCGAGTGGCAGCACCATCGGTTGCAGTCCGTCCATGCGTGAGCGAAAGCTTTCCAGCCAGTAAATGAAGACGGCCAGCCAGAGCATCAGTGATAGAGCGAAACTGAACGAGAAGCGCATTCCGCTCGCGCCGAAAAGTCCGTCATACAGGCCAAGTCCTTGCAGTATCAGTGCTGCGAGTATGCCCATCCGCTCCCAGCTCTGCATCGGCAGAGGGTCAAGAGGCCTGTCTGTTTCACGCCAGCGCGTGTTCCAGAAATGGAAACCCAGCACCGCATAAAGCAGGCCTGAGGCGATGTGAGGTACAAGGTGCAGTAGAATATCCGGCATTTCTTGAGTTTACACCAAGCTGGAAGCCAAATGCTCGACAACCTGACCCAACGCCTTGCCCGCGTCATGAAGACGCTGCGTGGTGAAGCACGACTGACTGAAGCCAATATTGCCGAGGCCTTGCGCGAGGTTCGGCTCGCCTTGCTGGAGGCTGATGTGGCACTGCCTGCCGTCAAGGCGCTGATCGCCGCCGTCAAGGAAAAAGCGGTGGGCGAGGAAGTCATCGGCTCTTTGAGTCCCGGGCAGGCACTGATCGGCGTCGTTCATCGTGAGCTGACACGGCTCATGGGTGAAGCGCACAGCGGCCTCAATCTGGCCACCCAGCCGCCAGCGATAGTGCTCATGGCCGGTTTGCAGGGGTCGGGTAAAACGACAACGGTCGGTAAACTGGCCAAACTTCTGCGCGAAACACAAAAGAAGAAAGTGCTGGTCGTTTCCTGCGACGTCTATCGTCCGGCGGCCATAGAGCAGTTGAAAACAGTTGCCGGGCACGCCGGGGTTGATTTTTTCCCGTCAGTTCCGACCGACAAACCTGCTGATATCGCCCGCAATGCGGTCGATTGGGCAAAACGACACTATCACGACGTGTTGCTTGTCGATACCGCCGGCCGCCTGTCGATTGACGAAGCGATGATGAAGGAAATCGCCGAGCTTCATGCGGCGATCAAGCCGATTGAAACCCTGTTCGTTGTCGATGCCATGCTCGGCCAGGATGCGATCAATACAGCCAAGGCCTTCAGTGATGTGCTGCCGCTCACCGGCATTGTTCTCACCAAGCTGGATGGCGATGCGCGCGGCGGCGCGGCGCTCTCCGTACGCCATGTGACCGGTCGGCCGATCAAATACGCCGGTGTCGGCGAGAAGCTGTCGGGGATAGAGGCCTTCCACCCTGAACGTATGGCTTCGCGCATCCTCGGCATGGGCGATGTGCTGTCGTTGATCGAGGACGCGAAGAAAGGAATTGACGAGCAGCAGGCTGTCGAGTTTGCCAAAAAGCTCAAGTCGGGCAAAGGTTTTGATCTCAACGATTTTAAGGAGCAGATCGGCCAGATGCGCAAGATGGGCGGTCTCTCGTCGATGATGGACAAATTGCCGGCACAGTTTGCCCAGGCTGCCAGTCAGATGCAGGCCGGGGGCGAAGAAAAGGCGGTCAGCCGGATTGAAGGCATTATCAATTCAATGACGCCGGCCGAGCGCAGCAAGCCCGAGTTGCTGAAAGCTTCGCGCAAACGCCGTATCGCCACTGGGGCCGGCGTTCAGGTGCAGGAAGTCAATCGTTTGCTCAAGCAGTTTGAGCAGTCGCAGAAGATGATGAAGCAGTTCTCCAAGGGTGGCATGGCCAAGTTGATGCGCGGCATGAAGGGGATGTTGCCCGGGATGCGCTAGAGAAGCAGTCAGTGTGTAGCAATCCGGCGGCTGGCATACAGCCAGTTGTTGTCCCAGGCGCCGCGTACGAGATTCGGGTATTCGGCTTGCCCGAGGCTGCCGTTGTAACGGCCTAGTGCGCGGTAGAGGTCGCCCTGTTCGATGTCGAGATAATGGCGCAGGATGGTGCAACCGTAACGCAGGTTGGTGCGCAGATGAAACAGGTTGTCATCGTTACGGCCGATGACCTTGATCCAGAAGGGCATGACCTGCATGAAACCGCGTGCGCCGACAGACGAGACGGCGTATTTCTTGAAACCGCTTTCCACCTGTATCAGACCGAGAACGAGTTGCGGATCGAGCCCCGCGCGTGTCGCCTCGTAGTGGACCGCGCGCAGGAATTCCAGCCGGCTTTCGCGATCAGCAATGCGTTTTTCCAGCCGTCGCGACATTTCGGATAGCCAGTCTATGGCCTCCATCGAGTCAAGAAATGAACTCTTGGGCGGTGCCTGGTCGGAAATGGTGCGCGAGAGTGCCGCTTGTACGCTAGCCGCCAGCGGTTCGTATTTCTGCGCTCCGGCAAACGCGGTCAGCGGCAGCAGAAAAGCGAGGAACAGCGTTACCCGGCGCACAACCTGTCTTTCAGGAAGGGCACGATCTCGGCCAGCGGAACCAGTTGCGCTTCGGCGTCCGTGCGCCCCTTGTATTCGAATTTTCCTTCCGCGAGGCCGCGCTCGCCGACGACAATACGATGCGGAATACCGATCAATTCCATCTCCGCGAACATCACGCCAGGGCGTTCGTTACGGTCGTCGAACAGAACGTCAACGCCGGCTGCTGTGAGTTCGGCATAAAGCTTGTCCGCCGCCGTTTTGACCGCCGCACTCTTGGCGTAGCCCATGGGAACGATGCATGCCTCGAAAGGCGCAATGGCTTTCGGAAAGATGATGCCGCGTTCATCATGGCCCTGTTCGATCGCAGCTCCGACAATGCGCGAGACGCCGATACCGTAGCAGCCCATTTCCATGATCTGGCTCTGGCCATTTTCGTCGAGGAAACTGCACTTGAGTGCTTCGGCGTATTTTGTGCGCAACTGGAAAATATGGCCGACTTCAATGCCGCGACAAAGTTCGAGTTGGCCTTTGCCATCCGGCGAGGGGTCGCCGACGAGAACGTTGCGCAGGTCGGCAATGTTTTCCGGATCGGGCAGATCGCGTCCGAAGTTGACGCCGGTCAGATGGAAACCCGCTTCATTGGCGCCGCAGACGAAATCGCTCATTGCCGCGACGCTGCGGTCGGCGAAGACGGCAATATTATTTCTGCCCACCGGGCCGATATAGCCCGGTTGGCAGCCGAGTGCGGTAACGATTTCCTCGTCACGAGCGAAACGGAATTCACCGACGAGCTTTTGCGTCTTGACCTCGTTCAGGTCGTGGTCGCCGCGCAGCAGGATCAGCGCGAAGCGAGCCGGACTGTCTTCATGAGGCTCGCGAATGATGGCAATGGCCTTGACCATTCTGGTTATCGGAATACTCAGCATGGCAGCGACATCCTCACACCTGATCTTGCCCGGCGTGGCAATCTTCGCCATGGTTTCCGAGGCGGCTGTGCGCGCTGTGTCGGGAGCTATAGCTTCGGCCAGTTCGACGTTGGCGGCAAAGTCCGAGTCCGGACAGTAGGCCAGTGCGTCTTCGCCCGAATCGGCCAGCACGTGGAATTCATGTGAGCCGGTACCGCCAATCGATCCGGTGTCAGCTGCAACAGCACGGAATTTCAGCCCGAGGCGGTTGAAAATCCGCGTGTAGGTTTCGTACATGTTGGCGTATTCACGTTGCAGATCGGCAAAGCTGGTGTGGAAGGAGTAACCGTCTTTCATCAGGAACTCGCGACCGCGCATGACACCGAAACGCGGCCGGATCTCGTCGCGGAACTTCATTTGCACCTGATAGAAATGCAATGGCAACTGGCGGTAACTCCTGATCTCCCTGCGCACCACATCGGTGATGACTTCCTCATGCGTCGGGCCGATGACAAAGTCGCGCTGATGGCGGTCCTTCAGACGCAGCAACTCGGGGCCGTATTTTTCCCAGCGACCCGATTCCTGCCATAACTCGGCGGGTTGCACGGCCGGCATCAAGAGTTCGATAGCGCCGGCGCTATCCATTTCCTGGCGGACGATGCTTTCAACCTTGCGCAGTATGCGCAAACCCATCGGCATCCAGGTGTAGATACCACCAGCCAGACGTTTGACGAGGCCGGCACGCAACATCAATTGATGGCTGACGATTTCGGCGTCGGAGGGTGCTTCCTTGAGCGTGGATATGAAGAACTGCGAAGTGCGCATGGGGATCGGATTTCGTGGATAAAGGAAGAATTCTACAAGACTGATCGGTTGAGCGCGACGCCAATCGTTTTTTTCGAACGATTGAGAGTTGCCGGCCATGGCGAGCTTTCCAAGCCATTTGAAATGTGAAAGAATGGTCTCGACTAATAAATTTGCAGGTATTTCAAAATGCTCGATCGTGAAGGCTATCGCCCGAACGTCGGCATCATCTTATGTAACGCAAAGAATGAAGTTTTTTGGGGCAAGCGTATTCGTGAACATTCATGGCAGTTTCCACAAGGTGGCATCAAGCGGGGCGAAACCCCCGAGCAGGCGATGTACCGGGAACTTTATGAAGAGGTTGGCTTGCGCCCCGAGCACGTCAGTATTCTTGGCAGAACCAAGGACTGGTTGCGTTATGATGTGCCGATACACTGGGTAAAACGCGAATGGCGCGGTAGTTACAGAGGGCAAAAACAGATCTGGTTTTTGCTGCGTCTGATTGGGCGTGACAGCGATGTGTCATTGCGTGCCTGTGATCACCCCGAATTTGATGCATGGCGCTGGAATCAATACTGGGTTTCGCTCGATGCAGTCATAGAGTTCAAACGCCCGGTGTATGAGCAGGCGTTGAACCAGCTTGCACGTTTTATCGATGCGGATCACCGTCGTCCGCGTCGTGAAAGTGATCGGGACAGAACTGACGCAGAGTCCGGAAACAAGGAATAATTCCTGCATGCTGCATTGTTTTCAACTGGAGCCGTTTTCAATGAGCCGCGTTTTGAAAACACTAAAGTGGTTCTATGCCTTTGCCTTGGCAATAACGTCAGTACATTCGCTGGCGCAGGGTTTTGACAAGGAGTTCGAAGAAAAATCATGGGCGGAAATTGAAGTCCAGTTGCCGTCCTTCCCCGAGAAAGGAAACCTGATCCCGTTTCGGGTCGGGGCGAATTTCGACACGAAATACCTGGTCGACGGCAATTCGCTTTCTGTTGGGGCTGACGGCGTAATTCGCTATGCCTTGGTGGTGGTCAGTTCTGAGGGGGCGCAAAACATAAGCTACGAAGGCATGCGCTGCGCTACTGCCGAGCGCAGATTCTACGCGTTTGGTCGTTCCGACAAGACGTGGTCAAAGGCGCGGAGCAATCAGTGGGTCAAGATTCAGGGAAGCAGCAATAATCATCATGTCGAGCTTTACTTCAATCACTTCTGTTCGGCTGGCATTACTTCGGTGACCAGCG
>CAIVZW010000687.1 GCA_903910495.1 uncultured beta proteobacterium | reverse complement strand
CTTGGAAATGTGCAGGAAAGAATAGGGTTTGCCGGCAGCGCGCTGGCGGGCTTCCTCGCTGGAGAGAACGTCGTAGGGCGGGGCGGCGACAGCGGCCGCATGTTCGCTGCGCGGACGCAGACCGGTGAAGGGGCGGATCAGGGGGGTGGCGGTAGTCAATCGGTTCTCCTTGAAATAAAAAACCAAAGCACTTTCAACACGGAGATCACAAAGACACAGAGAACACAGAGAAAAGCAAATTACACCACTCTTGGCTTGGCCTGGCTTGAATACTCGGGGATCTCCGTGTCTTCGTGTTCTCTGTGTTCTCCGTGTTGAAAGAGGTTAAGCGTTTCGTTTCGGCAGCACCTCGCGCAGAAGACCAGCGGCGGCGCGCAGCATCTTTTCGGTGGCTTCCCAGCCGACGCAGGCATCGGTGACCGAACAGCCGTACCTGAGCTGAGTAAGGTCTTCGGGAATCGGCTGGTTGCCGGCAACGAGATTCGATTCGATCATGACGCCGATCAGCGACTTGTTGCCGAAGCGCACCTGATTGACCAAGTCGCTCATGACCAGCGGTTGCAGTTCGGGCTTTTTGTAGCTGTTGGCGTGCGAACAGTCGACGACGATGTTGGGTGGCAGATTGGCTTTGAGCAGTGCCTGTTCAGCCATCGCGATCGATACCGTGTCATAGTTGGGCCGCCCATCACCGCCGCGCAGGACAAGGTGACCGTAGCGGTTGCCGCGGGTGCGTACGATGGCGGTCCGCCCCTGGCCGTTGATACCGAGGAAGCTGTGCGGCCTGGAGGCGGAGAGAATGGCGTTGATGGCGATGCCGACATCGCCGTTGGTGCCATTCTTGAAACCGACCGGCGTCGACAGGCCGGATGAAATTTCGCGGTGAGTCTGCGATTCCGTGGTGCGGGCGCCGATGGCTGTCCATGAGATGAGGTCGCCAAGGAACTGCGGCGAAATCGGGTCGAGCGCCTCGGTTCCCGCCGGCAGGCCGATTTCGGCCACGTCACGCAGGAAACTCCGCGCCTTTTCCATGCCCTTGTTGACGTGGAAGGAATCGTCCATGTCCGGGTCGTTGATATAACCTTTCCAACCGGTGGTGGTGCGTGGCTTTTCGAAATACACCCGCATGACGACGAGCAGCGTGTCGCTCACTTCGTCGGCCAGGTCTTTCAGCCGACGCGCATAGTCGAGGCCAGCCACCGGGTCGTGAATCGAGCACGGACCGACGACGATGAAAAGGCGGTGGTCCTTGCGCTCGAGAACGTTGCGTAGTGCCTCGCGTCCCTGTATTACGGTGCGCGTGGCATTTTCCGAGAGCGGCACGCGAGCGTGGATTTCCTCAGGCGAGGGCATGGGGTCAAAATCGAGAACGTTGACGTTCTCGATGTCGGGTGTATTGATGTTTGTTTTGTCTGGATGATTCATGGTTTCAGTTGTTTAAGCAAATCCCTGACGGCAGCAACACGATCAGCGAGTGTTGGACAGTGACGTTTGAGCGACAGTTTATCCTGTCCGGCGAGCTTGTAGTTCCTGTCTTTCTGGATCAGCTTGATGATGCTCATCGGCTCGATCGGCGGATTGGGCTCGAAATGCAGGACAATCTGCTCGGACGTGGCGTCCAGCTTGACGATGCCGAGCGGCTTGCAGAGCAGGCGCAGGCGATGGCTGTCGAGCAAGGATTGCGCCTGTGGCGGCAGTTCGCCAAAACGGTCGACCAGTTCCTCGTGCATGGCGCTGATGTCATCGAGTGAATCGCCATTGGCCAGCCGTTTGTACAAAGTGAGTCGTTCGTGCACGTCCGGAGCATAATCACTGGGCAACAGTGCCGGGGTATGCAGATTGATTTCGGTGGCAATACCAAGCGGCTGCATGAGGTCGGCTTCCTTGCCCTGCTTGAGGGCTGCAACGGCACGGTTGAGCATTTCGGTAAAGAGGTTGAATCCGATTTCCTGCATTGCGCCCGACTGATTTTCGCCAAGCACTTCGCCGGCGCCGCGAATTTCGAGATCGTGCATGGACAGATAGAAACCGGCACCCAGTTCGTCCATTGTCTGGATCGCTTCGAGGCGTTGCCGTGCCGGCTTGGTCAATCCTTCTTCGCCATGCGTGAGCAGGTAAGCATAGGCCTGGTGATGCGAACGTCCGACGCGACCACGCAACTGGTGCAGCTGGGCCAGGCCGAACTTGTCGGCACGGTTGATGATGATGGTGTTGGCGTGCGCGTTGTCGATGCCGGTTTCGATAATCGTCGTGCATAGCAGCAGGTTGGCGCGCTGGCCGGTAAAGTCGCGCATCACGCGCTCCAGCTCGCGCTCGTTCATCTGGCCGTGGCCAACGACGATACGTGCTTCAGGTAAGAGCTTGGTCAGCTTGTCACGCATGTTCTCGATGGTGTCGACTTCGTTGTGCAGGAAGTACACCTGCCCGCCGCGCTTGAATTCGCGCAGCAGCGCCTCGCGGATGATGCCGTCGGAAAATTTGGAAACAAAAGTCTTGATTGCCAGTCGCTTCTGCGGCGCGGTGGCAATGACCGAGAAATCGCGCAGGCCTTCAAGCGACATGCCGAGCGTGCGCGGGATCGGTGTGGCGGTCAGGGTCAATACATCAACTTCGGCGCGCAATGCCTTCAGCGCTTCCTTCTGGCGTACGCCGAAACGGTGTTCCTCGTCGATGACGACCAGGCCGAGACGGGTAAATTTCACGTCCTTCTGCAGCAGCTTGTGCGTGCCGATGACGATGTCGACCTTGCCTTCGGCGAGTTCCTTGAGTGCCAGCGTGGTTTCCTTGGCCGAGCGGAAGCGCGAGAGTTCGACAATCTTCACTGGCCAGTCGGCAAAGCGGTCACTGAAGGTCTGGAAATGTTGTTCGCAAAGCAGGGTAGTCGGGCACAGTACGGCGACCTGCCGGCCTCCAGCCACCGCGCAGAACGCGGCGCGCAAGGCGACTTCGGTCTTGCCGAAACCGACATCACCGCAGACCAGGCGATCCATAGGCTTGCCCGATTTCATGTCGTCGATCACGGCATTGATGGCGGTGGCTTGGTCGGGCGTTTCTTCGAAGCCGAAGCCGTCGGCAAAGGCGTCGTAATCGTGTGCCGTGAATTCGAAGGCGTGGCCCTGGCGGGCAGCGCGAATGGCGTAGAGCGCGAGCAGTTCGGCAGCCGTATCGCGCGCCTGCAGGGCGGCGCGGCGCTTGGCTTTTTCCCATTGCTGAGTGCCGAGGGTGTGCAGGGGGGCCGCGTCGGGGTCGTTGCCGGAGTAGCGTGAGATGACGTGCAGTTGCGCAACCGGTACGTAGAGCCTGGCGTCGTTGGCGTAGTGAAGTTCGAGAAACTCCATGTCGCCTTCGCCGAGGTCAAGGTGAACCAGCCCCTGATAGCGAGCGATGCCGTGTTGCTCATGCACTACCGGGTCACCGACTTTCAGTTCGGTGAGGTCGCGCAGCCAGTTGTCGAGCGAAGCCTTGCGCTGCGCGCTGTGGCGACTGCGGCGCGAAGGGCTCCCGGCGTACAGTTCGGATTCGGTGATGAAGGCGAATTGGTCAAGGAGAAAACCGTCGTGCAGTGGCGCGACGCCTAGCGAGAGCCTGCTGTCGCTGGCGAGAAATCCGTCCAGGTCGGAACTGGCCTCAGACTTCAGGCCGTATTCAGTCAAAAGTGTGGCGAGGGTTTCACGCCGCCCGGCTGATTCTGCGAGCAGCAGGATACGCCCAGGGAAGCTGTCGATAAAGACTTTGAGGCCGCTTAGCGGGTCTTCGGCGCGGCGGTCTACAGCCAACAGCGGCAGGGTAGTTGCAGGCCCGTTATCGCCGACGGAAAGAATCAGCCTTGCATACGGTTTGGCAGCGGTAAAGAAAGGCTCTTCGGCAAGGAAGAGATCGCCCGGCGGCAGCAGCGGCCGGCTGTGTTCGCCGGAGAGCATGTCGTAGCGTGACTGGGCATCACGCCAGAAGGCGCGAATGGCTTCGGGCACGTCGTTGTGCAGGCAGAGCAGCGTGTCTTTGGGCAGGTAATCGAAAAGCGTTGCTGTTGCATCGAAGAAGAGCGGTAGCCAGTATTCGATACCGGCCGAAGGGATACCGTTGGAAACGTCCTTGTAGATGCCGGAACGTGCCGGGTCGCCCTCGAAGATTTCGCGAAAGCGCTGGCGGAAATGGGCTCGCCCCTTGTCGTCGAGCGGGAATTCGCGCGCCGGCAGCAGACGGATTTCCGCTACCGGGTAAAGCGTACGCTGGGTATCGACGTCGAAGGTCTTGATGCTTTCGATTTCGTCATCGAACAGGTCGAGGCGGAAGGGTAGCGGCGAACCCATCGGAAAGAGGTCGATCAGCCCGCCGCGCACCGAATATTCGCCGGGTGCAACGACCTGTGTGACGTGCGTATAGCCAGCCAGGGTGAGCTGAGCGCGGAAGGGTTCGGCGGCGAGCGTCTCGCCCTTTTTCAGGAAGAAGGTGTAGGCCGCCAGATAGGCCGGGGGGGTGAAGCGGTAAACCGCTGTCGACGCCGGTACCAGCAGAACGTCGCATTCGCCGCGCATGACGCTGTACAGCGTGGCCAGACGTTCGGAAATAAGGTCGTGGTGCGGCGAAAAGCTGTCATAAGGCAGCGTTTCCCAGTCCGGCAACAGACGTACGCGCAGGTCGGGCGCGAACCACGGGATTTCATCGAGCAGGCGCTGGGCATCATTGGCGCTTGCCGTCAGTACAGCCAGCAATTTGTGTTTGTCGCTACGGCCTGCCAGTTGCGCAATGTGCAGCGCATCCGCCGAACCAGTGAACGGCGGAAGCTGCGTACGTTCGCCCGCCTTGAACGAAGGCAAGGCACGCGGCAATAGAGTGGCTAATGATTGTGAAACGAGTATGGATTGAGGCACGAAGGGTGTTGTGGGGCCATGCGGGAAAGCAGCGTATTATAGCTGATCAGCTTTTCCGGGCTTGTCTCGCCGCAGGGCGATTGCCCGGATAATGGGTTTGCTTCACGGCCCTTGTGATTTCAGAATTACCGTCAGGACGAGCGAAGGAGCGCAGAGCCGCAAAGAGACAAAGGGAATACAATAAAAAGCAGAAGAACTGCGGTATATTGCCCTTTCGGTCTTGTCATCGGTGGTAACAAGGAGCTTGTCTGGTGTCTCAAATCAGCTTGTCCAATGTGTTGTTCGATCACGAACGGATGCGTCGCCTCTCGATGCAGTCATTGTTCGAGAGTCTGGAGAATCTCTGTGAAGGCACGGTGGTTGTCGACCGTGATGCCCGAATTGTCTGGATCAACGAGCGCTACGCCTCCCGTCTGGGCGCCATCTCGGCTGCTGATGCCGTTGGTCGCAACATCGAGGAGGTTATCCCCAACAGTCTGATGCGTCAGGTCGTTACCAGCGGACAGCCGATCCTGCTTGATTTTCTGGAAACCCCCGACACCACTTTTGTCGTCACGCGTATTCCACTCAAGGATGAACACGGCAAAATAATTGGCGCTGCCGGTTTTGCACTCTACGATCAGGTGCAGTCGCTCAAACCCCTGTTTGCCAAACTGGAGGGCATGCAGCGCGATCTGGTCACGGCGCAGAAGCGTCTGGCCGAGGAGCGCCGTCCCAAGTATACGTTCTCCAATTTCATCGGTTCCAGCCCCGTCTGCATGGAAGTGAAGCGCCAGGCCCGGCGCGCTGCGCAGCATGACGCCACGGTACTGCTGCTCGGTGAAACGGGTACCGGCAAGGAGTTGTTGGCGCACGCCATTCACGCCGCCTCGGCACGGGGAGGCAAGGCCTTCGTCGGTGTCAATGTGGCAGCGATTCCTGACACACTGCTCGAAACCGAATTTTTCGGTGTTGCCCCGGGTGCTTATACCGGAGCTGACCGGCGCGGCCGGGATGGCAAGTTTCAACTGGCGGATGGTGGCACCCTGTTCCTCGACGAAATCGGTGACATGCCGCTGTTGCTCCAATCCAAGTTGCTGCGCGTGCTGCAAGAACAGGAATTCGAACCGGTGGGCTCAAACCGGGTGATCAAAATCAACGTACGTATTATCGCGGCCACCAGTGTCGATCTTCGGCGCCGGGTCGACGAGGGGCGTTTCCGCGAAGACCTGTTCTATCGCCTGAACGTCCTTTCGATCCGTGTGCCTCCCCTGCGCGAACGCGTTGCCGACATGGAGTTGCTCTGTGAAAACATTCTGGAGCAGATTGAGCTGCGAACGGGTCTGGCGCACCGCGAACTGATGCCCGAGGCCATTGATCGATTGCGCCGATGTGCCTGGCGCGGCAACGTCCGCGAATTACAGAACGTGCTCGAAAAAGGGGTCATGCTTTCGGACAAGACTCGTCTTTCCGCTTCCGATCTCGATGGCATCGTGCCTGTAGACGTCATGCCGGTACAGGATTCCAGAGAGCACCTGCCCGGAACGACGCGTACTTACGCCATTGAACTTGAAGAATTTGAGCGGCAGTTACTCGCCAAGGCTCTGGCCGCAGCTCATGATCGGGCTGAAGATGCAGCAATACTACTCGGTCTGGGGCGGGCAACGATGTATCGAAAAATGCACATGCTTGGGCTGTCTTCTCAATAGTGCAGCGCTGTCTCATATTCGGGACTCCTTGCCAGATATGGTTTCCCGGCCATTTTCATAAAAGCCTGTCTCAAAGTCGAGACAAATAGAAGGCGTCGCTCCGGCTTGACCTCGTGATGTTGTGACAGTTTTTATACAAAACAATAACTTGCAAAACTGGCACGATATTCGCATAGGGGAGTTCTTGGGGACTTAAGGCAATAATCGGCGGCGATGACAGCGGTGTAATAACCAATGATTCAAGCCGTTTGTATTTCCTAACCTCAGGGCAGGGTGGAAGAAGTCGAGGCGGCCGGTTCAGGGCACGCTTTTACGCTTCCTTAATCAAGGGCGTCATTGACGCCCAACAGAAACTAACGGAGGAGTACATCCATGATTGGCGTATTCGGTATCGTATTATCCCTTTGCCTTCTTATGTACCTCGCGTACAGAGGCATTACGGTTCTCATCCTGGCACCTATTCTGGCTCTGGTTGCGGCCTTGTTCTCGGACATGCCCATCATGGCCACTTTTACGCATGTGTTCATGCCTAACCTGGCCAACTACCTCAAGTTGTTTTTCCCCGTTTTCCTCCTGGGTGCCTTATTCGGCAAGATGATGGAAGACACGGGATGCGCCAAGGCGATTGCTCATGATATCGCCGCTCGGGTAGGCAAAGAGCGAGCCATCCTCGCCGTCGTCCTGTCCTGTGCCATTCTGACCTACGGCGGTGTTTCACTGTTCGTCGTTGCCTTCGCCGTCTATCCGATCGCTGCCCACCTGTTCAAGGAAGCCGGAACGCCCAAGTTCCTGATTCCCGGCGCCATCGCTCTTGGTTCATTCACCTTTACGATGACCGCGCTGCCCGGTACGCCGCAGATCCAGAACGCCATCCCGATGCCGTTCTTCAAGACGACCGTTTATGCGGCCCCGATACTGGGTACCATCTGCGGCATCATCATGTTCCTGGCCGGCATGTGGTGGCTCTCGAACCGTGCCAAGAAAGCCAATGCGCGCGGCGAGTTCTATGGCAACCACCCGAATGAAGTCGTCAAGGAGTTTGATAGCAGCAATTTGCCCAACGTCTGGGTCGCGCTGCTGCCCATCTTCATCGTTCTCGTCCTCAACTTCATCCTTTCCGAGTATGTTTTTGCGTCCAACGCGAGCGGTTTCGATTACCTCAAGGCCAAACCCTTTGAAACCAGCCTCGGTGCGGTTCGTGGTATTTGGGCACTGGTCATCTCCCTGGTAGTGGCCATCATCGTCTCGGTTGCCATCAACTGGAAGCGCTTTGACGACCTCAAGGATTCGGTCAATAGCGGTGTTCTCGGCTCTATGTTGCCGATTCTCAACACGGCCAGTGAAGTTGGCTACGGCAATGTGGTGAAGACTCTTGCTGCTTTCGCCATCATCCAGGCCGCTTTGCTTGGTATTTCCGACAACCCGTTGATCACTTCGGCAATCGCCACCAACGTCCTTGCCGGCATCACCGGTTCAGCATCTGGCGGGATGAGCATTGCTCTCGGCGCGATGGGTGACACCTTCTACCAGGCCGCCCTCGTCCGGGGCATCAACCCCGAAGTCCTGCACCGCGTCGTGGCCATTGCTTGCGGCGGCCTCGACAGCCTGCCGCACAATGGCGCCGTAGTGACCCTGCTTGGCATTACGCAACTCACCCACCGGCAGAGCTATGCCGACATCGGTATGTGTACCGTTGTGATTCCGGTGCTCACCTGCGTTATCGCCATCGTTCTCGGTACGATGGGAGTGGTCTGATCCTTCCCTTGCCGGGTGCCCTCAGGGGTTCCCGGCAATCTGGTTCATGCCGGAAAAAGCGCGAATTCAGCGTGCGAACTGAACTAAACAAGACGACTT
>CAIVZW010000686.1 GCA_903910495.1 uncultured beta proteobacterium | reverse complement strand
TTGTGTGAGTTCGCTGGTGTAGGAAGCTGACGTTCGAGCACTGCAACCACTGAAGGGCGGCTTACCAACCTACTGCCGCCCGACACTGAACGACTGGCCAATGGCCGGATTGGCCGAGGAGCAGACGAAGGGAATCGATAATGTCAAAGAGTGGAGGCAATGCTCCCTCCCAATGTTGTTTCACCAGCATAGGCCGGGGCCTGGCTACGGCGTCCGTCATCGTCAAAACAGGACAGCGCCACCACAATTTTCATCGTCAAACGGGTCAGCAGGTCCCTGATGGGCTAGGCACGAGACACACTCCACAATCAGTTACAGACAGGGGCGACCTTTTCGGCCGCCCCTGTCGGATGCGCTAATTGCCGAGCCAGCCGGCACGCTTATACACGCCGTAGGTCTTGGCCGTATCCGCCGTGATGTACTTGCGCAGTTCCTCGCCCGACAGGAAGGTATCGGTCTGCGACGTGCGCTCGACGTAGACCTTCCATTCGGCGGTCTGCTGCACCTTGGCCATCACGTTCGAATAGAACGTCACCGCTTCGGGCGATACGCCGGCCGGCAGCCAGATCGTGCGCGGCATCTGGAAAGTCCCGACTGTGAGGCCGGCTTCCGTGCAGGTCGGAATGTCCGACCAGCTCATGTCCTTGGTGACCTTGGGCCCCTTGGCCATGCGCTTCGGGCTGAAGACGCAGAGGGGACGCGCCATGCCGGCTTTCCACTGGCCGATGTTCTCGCTCGGATTGTTGGTGTTCGAATCGATATGTCCGCCGGCCAGTTGTACCGCCGCTTCGCCGCCGCTCTTGAACGGGATGTAGGTAAATTTGGCGCCGGTCGCTTCGCTGATGATGGCAACCAGTGTCTGGTCGACGTCCTTGGACTGCGAGCCGCCCATTTTCAGGGGCTCATTCTTCGCCGCCTCGATGAAGCTCTTGGCGTCCTTGTACGGCGAGTTGGCATGCACCCAGATCAGGAGATCGTCCATCACCATGGCGGCGATCGGGGTAAAGCTTTCGACGGTGTAGCCCATCTTGGCGACGAGCGGGAGGAGGTATTCGTTGTTCGTGCCGAACGTGAGCCGATAGGCATTGGTGGGTTCGCCGGCGGCATAGACGTAACCTTCGCTGCCGGCACCGCCTCCCTTGTTGACCACGACAATCGGCACCTCCATCAACTTGTTCTTCATGATGATCGACTGCACGGTGCGGGCAAAGATATCGGTGCCGCCGCCGGCGCCGCTGGTGACGATGAATTCAACAGGCTTTTCAGGCACCCATGCAGCGGTTGCCACTGCAGCATATAACGTGCCTGCCAGCATGGTAACGACCAGTTTTGTTTTAGACATGTGAGACCCCTTTAGGTGAAGGTGAAACGTGATGAAATGAACAACGAAAACAACCATGGATGAAATCTAGTGTTTATGAACTGTTCTTTATTAGACCGCCGGGCAGCAGACCGCCAATGAGGCTCCCGATTGATTCCGCGGGTCTCATCGCTATCCATCCGTGCAGGCGTTGACATGACAACAGTCTCAGGGCCGGAAGGTAATCTTGACGGCAGAATCATCTTTGTCAGCAAGTTCGAAACCCGCCTTGATTTCGCTCAGAGGAAACTCATGCGTAATCAGCGAGCGTACATCGACCATGCCCTGGACTACCGGATGCAGAGCCAGCGGTGTCCACACAAACCGTTCACGCCAGCTGTGATGCACCAGGCAGGTATTGATGAATTGCAGACCATCGTCGTGCCAGCGGCTGATGTTCAGGGACACCGGTTGGGTGACCCAACTGTAGAAGACGAATTTGCCGTTATGCCGGATGACCTCCGAGGCAAAATTGAATGAACTCGCCGATCCGGCAGCCTCGACCACCACGTCCGCACCCGCGCCGCCGGTCATCTCGAAGATGCGCTCGGCAGCGCCTTCATTGCCGAGATTGAGCGTGACATCTGCGCCGAGTTTTTTCGCCAGATCAAGCTTGCCGTCGAGCACGTCGGCCACAATCACCCGCAAAGCTCCCTTTTTCTTGGCGCATTGAGCAATGATCTGGCCGGCGAAACCGCCGCCCAACACGAGAACCGTGTCGCCCAATTCAACACCGCAATTAATCCCGGAGTGCATGGCGCAGGCAATCGGTTCTCCGAGTGCCACGAAATCCATTTCCAGCCCATCGGGCGCCGGCTGCAATTGCCAGGTCGGAGTGCAAAAATAATCGGCATAGTTGTTGTTCCAGCCAAAGGCGATGACCTTGTCGCCAACCTTGTAATCACTGACCTTGTCTCCGATCTCGACAATGGTGCCGCCACTTTCATGACCCAGCGGGAAGGGGAAAGTCGGGGCATGCCGGAATTCCGCTGTCTTCGGCGGCAACTGCCCGCGGTAGAACGACTTGTCCGAACCGCAGATGCCGATCAGGTGGTTCTTGACGATAACCTCGTTTTCGCCGCAGACCAGCGTCTTTTCCACCAGATCGATATCGCGCACGCCGCGCAGGATTGCAGCACGTGTTGTAACAGCCATGGTTGTCTCCTCAGTAAACAATCGTTTATAAAAAAATTGAATTCAGACGCTTCCCGGTATCCGTGACAGCCAGGCGAGCCGAGTTTCCGCGCAAGATACATCCTGGTCAGGATAACGGTTACCGAGAATCCGCTGCTGCTGACGAATTGACCTTGAGGCGTGAATTGGCAATCGCCATGATGACGATGGCGACGATCAATGCATCAGGGTTCCTGCGACAGACAGCCTGCGATTCGTATTTTTGTTATAGGCAATAAGTAACAGGGATCGAGTAAGCAACGCCTGTGCCACAAAGCTGATTT
>CAIVZW010000685.1 GCA_903910495.1 uncultured beta proteobacterium | reverse complement strand
TCGCCGCCGCCTTCCCAGACCTGGAAGCTGCGGGCGTTGCGTACCCGGCCAAAGCCCGGATCAAAGCGCAGCATGACTTCGCCGAAGGAAAGGCAGTCCCACTTGGCCTCGGCAGCCGGTTTGATGATCAGTTCAGACATGATTGGGTTCCTTTGCTGTTTCAGAGTCTTAGAACCCACCGCAAAGGCGCAAAGAACACCAAGATTACGCAAAGAAGGCTAACTTAAGATTTCCTTTGCGTTTCCTTTGCAACTTTGCGCCTTTGCGGTGGACGTTACCGTTCTTTCGCGACTGCGAGTTACTTGCCGGCCAACTCGGCCTTGATGGTCTTGACCAGTTGCAGGGTCTTGCGCACGTTCTCTTCGATGCCTTTGAAGTCTTTGGCATCGAGCAGTTTCTTGGTGATCATGTTGGAGCCGATGCCGCAGGCGACGATGCCGGCGCCAAACCATTTGCGCAGGGACTCGTCGGTGGGTTCGACGCCGCCGGTCGGCATGATACGGGTCCACGGCATGGGGCCGAGGATGCTTTTGACGAAGTCCGGGCCGCCGACGGAGGATCCGGGGAAGACTTTGATCAGTTCGCAACCGAGTTCCTGAGCGTCGCCAATTTCGGTGGCGGAGCCGCAACCCGGACTGTAGGGGATGCAGCGACGGTTGCAGACTTTTGCGACATCGGCGTTGAGCAGCGGGCCGACCACGAATTTGGCTCCATTGGCGATGTAGATGCCGGCCGTCGGAGCGTCAACGATCGAGCCCACGCCCATGATCACCGAGGGATCGGCCTTGGCAAAATGTTTGGTGACGTCAAAGAATGCCTGGGCGGCAAAATCACCCCGGTTGGTGAATTCAACACACTTGGCCCCGCCGTTGGCGCAGGCCTGGATCACGTTGATGCACAACTCGACGTCCGGATGGTAAAACACCGGAATCACGCTCTGGTCCATCATTGCCGTCAGTACAGCCATTCGATCTTTTGCAGCCATTTGCTTCTCCTGTTGATAAAAAACGTCCCACAATGACACCCGCCATAGGACTGGGTAAGCCTTGTGAGGAAATGCCGGGCAACGATGCGCTACCCGGACAAGAAACCGGAGTCTCCCCGTCCCGGCTATCGATGCAGAAAGACTTACATCACTGCACCGGCCGGCCAGGGCAGGAACTCGTCGTCGCCGTAGCCAAGCAGCTCGCTACGCACCTTCTCGCCTGAAGCGTAACGAATTATAGCGTCAAATATGCGCTGACTGATCACCGGCATCGGCGGGGTACAATCGAAATTGTTGGAGGAGTTCATTCTGGAGTAGGGTGCGCAAATTTCATTTGCGCACGCGGAAAAATGGCTGAACCGTCGGTCGACGAAGGATGAACGGCGCGCAACATTTCGCGTTTCACGTCCTACCGCTATGGCGTCTTGTATCTTTTCGCCCAACACTTTTAATTGCACCCTCTCCAATACGGGCATTTGACCATGGTGCAGAGATCAAGGATACTTTGCAGGGTAGGTGTTAATTCAGAATCCTTTGCCTTACTGTTTTTATCGTTCCGACAAAAACCTTCTAATTTACAATGAACCAAGGAAACAAAATGATGAACTTAGGAAAGTACTCATTTGGTATTGGTGATCGTTTTTCGCACCAGGGCGAAGCCCAGCTATCAGCTTTTTTAAAAGCCAAAAAGGAACTCAAGATTGACATCACCCCGGTTTGGAACAAATCGAACCGCGAACACAACATAGTTCATTCGGAACCGTCCGATACCCGGAAAGAGGCTGATGCAGCGGTTAAAGCCATGGCTTACACTTGCCCATATTTTGTCGATGCCGACCATATCAATTTGTCCAACGTCGATCGTTTTATCGATTTTTCCGATTTCTTCACGCTTGATGTCGCCGATTATATTGGGAAGCAGGCCTCTCAGGCCGAGATTGATAAATTTGTGGCCGAGCATAAAAAATATGTAGGGTCGCTCAGCATCCCGGGAATTGCGCACCCTTTCGAGGTTAGCGAAGGCTACCTGAAGGAGTTCGCCGCCAAATTCCTGCTGGCGACCATAGAAGCTTCGAATATCTATCAATACATCGTTTCGAAAAAAGGCGCTGGCAAGTTTGTGACCGAAGTCTCCATGGACGAGGTTGATGAGCCGCAAAAGCCGCTGGATATGCTGTTTATCCTGAAATCTCTTGCTGATTTGAAAGTACCTGCGCAAACCATCGCGCCAAAATTTACCGGTCGTTTCAACAAGGGTGTCGACTACGAAGGCAATGTTGAACAATTCGGCAAGGAATTCGAAGAAGACATGCTGGTTATCGATTACGCGGTGAAAAATTTCGGTCTGCCAGCCGATCTGAAATTGAGCGTTCACTCCGGTAGCGACAAATTCTCAATTTACCCGGTAATGGGTAAATTACTGAAGAAGTACGATAAAGGCATTCATGTCAAAACGGCGGGTACCACCTGGCTGGAAGAAGTCATCGGGCTGTCCATTTCCGGAGATGCAGGTCTTTCTTTTGCGAAAAGCATTTACACAAAGGCCTTCAACAGAAAGGACGAACTTTGCGGCCCATACGCTGCAGTAATCGATATCAAGGACGACAAACTTCCTTCGCCTGAATCAATCAGCAAATGGACCAGCGAAGACTACGCTTCGACGCTTCGCCATATTCCCGGCAACCCGAAATACAACGCGAGTTTCCGCCAGTTGATCCATGTCGGCTATAAGGTGGCTTCCGAATACGGCCTGGAATATACCAGTGCTCTCAAAACGAATAAAACGGTAATAGGCAACTGCGTTTCTGAGAACCTTTACGACAGGCATATCCTGAGGTTGTTCGTGCTGAAGTAATTTTTTCTGATTCTTCATTGGAATTATTCGCTGACGCAGTGGTTGAGAGATCAATCACTGCGTCTTTTTTGGAAGGTAAGCGCTTCCCTTACGTAATGATTCCCGTAAGCCATGGCATGAACTCAAGGCGTCCGTAACCGTTAAGTTCGCTCTTGCTCGGTTCTCCCGAGGCAACAGCGACGATCTTCCGGAAAATCTCCGCACCCATTTCTTCGATCGACAGATTTTCATCGATAATCCGGCCGCAGTTGATATCCATATCATCTTGCTGCCTGTCCCATAGAACGGTATTGCTTGCCAGCTTTATCGATGGTGATGGAACACATCCGAACGCGGAGCCACGGCCTGTCGTAAAGCAGATGATGTTGGCGCCACCAGCAATTTGGCCGGTCGCCGAGATCGGGTCGTATCCTGGAGAGTCCATGAAGACCAAGCCGCTCTTCGCCACGTGTTCAGCGTATTCATAGACTTCCACGAGATTTGTCGTGCCGCCTTTGGCCACGCCACCGAGCGATTTCTCCAGGATTGTTGTTAGCCCCCCCTGTTTGTTGCCAACGGTAGGATTGTTGTTCAGTTCAGCGCCATTCTTCGCACAATAGTCTTTCCACCAGACTATACGATCGACAAGTTTTTGACCTACCTCGGAACTCACGGCCCGTCTGACAAGAAGATGCTCAGCCCCGTATATTTCTGGAGTCTCGGAGAGAATGGCCGTTCCGCCATTACGCACCAGCAGGTCGACTGCTGCACCCAGTGCCGGATTCGCGGTGATTCCAGAATAGCTGTCGGAGCCGCCGCATTGAAGACCCACGGAAATATGTGATATTGGCACATCAACCCGTTGAACGTTGTCGGCACTCGCAAGCATCGTTTTCACCGCTTCAATGCCCGCCTGAATAGTCTTGCGCGTTCCTCCGCTCTCTTGAATGAACATTGTCCTTATTCGTGCCGATTCGGCCACATTGCCTGCATGCAAGATATCGGCAATCTGCAGGGCTTCACAGCCAAGACCAATCACCAACACAGAATGGAAATTAGGATGAATCACGTACCCTGCCAGGGTGCGCCTTAGCATCGCCATAGCATCGCTCTGCATGTCAACGCCACATCCCAGGGGATGAGTAATCGGCACCACACCGTCGATCTGCGGGTATTCCGCCAGTGATTCTGGTCGAATGTCCCTGCGGAAATGGTCGGCAATCGCGCTAACGACCGTTGCCGAGCAGTTTACGCTGGCAATGACTCCGATGTAATTTCGTGTTGCAGCACGACCATCGTCCCTGATGATTCCCTTGAAGCAAGCATAAGTATCGAAGAAACTTGTTTCTCTCGCGTCTGCGCCGAACTTATAGTCATGTAACTTTTCGTACATATCAACGTTGTGCGTATGGACATGATCGCCGGCCCGGATATGTTCGCTTGCGATGCCAATCACCTGGTTATAGCGCAGAATCAACTGTCCCGCATTGATGTCACGTAAGGCAACCTTGTGACCCGGCGCAATAAATCCATTGGCTGCCACCCCACCACTACCAAGAGAAGCCCCTTTGTGCAATTGTCTCAAGGCAATTGCCACGTTATCGTTTTCATTCAGCCTTAGCACTTGAGGGGTCTTTTGCGTCATCGACATTTCCAGTTTTTCTCTTGTCCAATAAGCTTATCGCGTCATCCACTTTAGCGGGAGGGTGACGAGGAGGTACATAACGATGGTCAGAATCATGAAAGTAAAGACGCCACTAACTCATTGACTTCTCCTTGGAGTTTCGCTGCGCGGTGGCGGTCATCTCAACTCAGCTTGGCTATCGGTTCGAGGAGGATCTTTAAACCCGAGCCGTTGGCAAACTTCTCGAAGCCCTCTTCCCAGCGATCGAGCGGCAGGATGTCCGAAACCAGCGGCAGCACTTCGATCCGCTTGTTCTTGAGCAGCTTGATCGCGAGATTCCAGTTGAGCCAGTTCTGGCCCAGCGAGCCGGTGACTTTCGCCTCTTTGTAGGCGATCAACTCGTAATTGATTTCAATCGGCTTGCCGAACAGGCCGACCTGAGTGTATTGCCCGCCTTTGCGCAGGATCTGCAGACCCGACCGGGCGGCGGCCGCTGCGCCCGAGCATTCAAAGACGATGTCAGCACCGAGGCCGCCGCTCATTTCCGTGACGATTTTCGCCAGATCTTCCGTTTCGAGATTGACCGTCTGGTGGATTCCGAGCCCCTTCGCCTGCACCAGCCGCTTCTGATCCTTGCCGGTACCGACGATGATCACGCGACCGCCGCACAACTGTGCGAGCTGTGCGGTAAGCTGGCCGATCAGGCCGGGACCCATGACGACGACGAGGTCTTCCGGCTTGACGCGCGTCAGTTCGATGACCGCCTCGATCGCACAGCACAGGGGTTCGAGAACTGCGCCTTCGTGGAAGCTCACGTTGTCGGGAAGTTTCTGGACATTTATCTCGGGAATGACGATGAAATTGGCAAAAGCGCCGTCGTACCAATAGCCGATCAGCTTCTTGTCCTGGCAGATATTGGTTTTCCCGGTTTTGCAATTGATGCATTTGCCGCAGGTTTGAAACGAGGTAATTCCTGAAACGCGGTCGCCGAGCTTGACACTGTCGACGCCTTCGCCGAGCTTGGTGACGACGCCGGAGAATTCGTGGCCGGTAATGACCGGCAGCTTCATCGCCAAGTCGATGTCGGAATGATAGATATGCAGGTCGGAACCGCAGATACCGGTGGCGACGACTTCAATCTGCACCTGCCCGGCTTTCGGCTCGGGAATCGGCAATTCGCGAAGTTCCATGTTGCCGACGCCGTCGGCAGTTTTAACGAGGCCAACCATTTTTTTGCTCATCTCGAAATCTCCTTTGAATGTGAGTTGTTCATGCGTATGGTGAGGTATAACAGCGGAAAATTCTTGGAATTTCCGGGTCGCCGCCTAAATCAGGCAGGTGACTTTCAGGTAGCGATCGGGATGTTCGGCAATGTCGACGACGGTTGCCGGCGCTTCGTCGATCGAAATGGTTTTGGTCAGCAGTACCGAGACATCGACCTTGCCTTCGGCAATCAGGCGCAAGCTCTCGGGAAATTGTCCGACGCTGTTGCGTGAACCGAAGAGCGAAAGCTCCTTCTTGGTGAACAGCGCGGTCGGCAGCGGGATTTCGCTTTTCGGCCAGCCGACGAAGGCGATGCGTCCGGCGTAGGAAACGTAATCGATCGAATTGCGGATCGCGCGCGCGTCGCCCGATGCCTCGATCACAACTTCGGCCATGCGCGCGCGTGTGATGTCCCGGATCGCGGCGAGCGAATCGCAGCTCGTCGGATTGACCGTATGCATGACGCCGACGCGGCGTGCCAGAGCCAGGCGTTCATCGACCGGATCGATGACGATCGGAATCGCGCCGAACGTCAGCGCATACTGAGCGGCGAGCAGGCCGATCTGGCCGGCGCCGGTAATCGCGACGACCTCACCGGCCTGTGTTTTTGTCTGGCTGATCGCATGCATGGCGATCACCAGCGGTTCGGCGAGCGGCAGCAATTCCCACGGAATCGTCGTCGGCGCCCGATGCACCAGATGACGCGGATGTGCGACATACTCGGCCATGCCGCCGTCAATATGAACACCGCGAACAGTCAGGTTCTCGCAGCAGTTGGTGTGGCCGATCGAGCACGGATAGCACTTGCCGCAATAGACGTAGGGTTCAAGAACGACGTGATCGCCGGGCATCAGCTCGGTTTCGTCGTCGGGAACTTCGACGATTTCACCGGCGATTTCATGGCCGATGATGCGCGGGTAGCTGACCAGCGGATTGATCCCTTTGTAAGCGCCGATATCCGATCCGCAAATGCCGGCGCAGCGCACCCTGACCAGTACCTCGTCTTGGCCGCGCTGCGGCACGGGAATGTCAACCAGCGCAATTTCGCCGGGTCGTTTAAGGCATACCGATTTCATGATTTCTCCATAGCTGCAGGCGAGGCGGCGGCTGTACAGACCCCTCCGCCAGGCCAGACGATCACATCGGAACCCAGTTCGCCAGTACCAGCGAAAGGGGCGGATAAAACGTCGTGATCATCAGCGTGATCCCAAGGGCGACATAGAAGGGGACGATTTCCCTCAGGTAATGGTCGATCTTGACGCCGGTCAGGTTGCACGTGAGGAACATCGTCGTTCCGAACGGCGGCGTGATGGCGCCGATCGAGAGATTGAAAATCATCATGATCCCGAAATGTACCGGATCGATCCCGAGGACCTTCACGGTTGGCAGCAGGAGCGGCGTCAGCACGATGATCGCGGCGTTGCCGTCGAGGAACATGCCGACCACGATCAGCAGCGCATTGACGATCAGCAGAAACGCCACCGGGCTCGTCGATAGACCCATCAGCAGCTCGGTGACGTCGGTGGCGACGCCTTCCCAGGTCAGGATCCAGGCGAAGCCGCCCGAGGCCATGAGGATCAGCATGATCGATCCGTTGGCGCGCGCCGATTCGGCGAGTGCTTTCTTGACGTCGGCCCACGACGTTTCGCGATAGGCAAAGCCGACGATCAGCGCATAGACGCAGGTCACCGCGCCGGCCTCGGTCGGCGTGAAAACGCCGTAGCGTATGCCGCCGAGGATCAGCACCATCAGCATCAGGCCCCAGAACGCTCCGATCGACGCCTTGCCGATTTCGCGGAAGCTGGCCATCTTGGCGCGCGTCGGCGCGTAGCCGCGTTTGCGTGCCAGAATATCGACCGTAACCATGAGCAGGATAGTGAGCAGAATCCCTGGCCCCATGCCGCCCATGAACAGCTTGCCAATCGAGGTGTCGGAAACGAAACCGTAGATGATCAGACCGATGCCCGGCGGCAGGATAGGCCCAAGCAGCGCCGAAGCCGACGTCAGCGCGGCGGCGAACGGGCGGCTGTAGCCGGCCTTGGTCATTTCCGGGACAAGCACCTTGCAGATCATCGCGGCGTCGGCGAGGCCGGCGCCCGACGGGCCGCCGATCAATGCGCCGAGAACGACGTTGGTTTGCGCCAGGCCGCCGCGCATGTGTCCGGACAGGGCTTCGGACAGGATCAGCAGGCGGTTGGTGATTCCCGTGTAGTTGAGAATCGAGCCGAGCATCATGAAGAATGGAATGGCGAGCAGCGGCAGGTTGTCGGCGCCGCCGATCATGCGCTGGATGACCATCACCGCCGACATGTCCTGGGCGATGAAGAAATAGGCGAAAGCCGCGGCACAGATGGCGAACGCGACGGGTACGTTGATGGCGAACAGCGCCAGCATTACGAGACAGCCAATCAGAACGCTCATGGCGCGGACTCCTCGAGTTCTTCATCCAGGTCGGTGGTATTCTTCTTGCCGCGCAGGCTGTTCCAGAACATCCGGCTGTAATACATGAGCATGAACGAGCAGCAGACGGGAATCGCCGCGTCGATGTAGCTGTAGGGGATGCCAAGCATCGGCGTAAGCTTGGTGTAGCCGCGGATGGTCAGCAGGATGCCGAACCAGATCAGCAGGCAGAGCGTGATCAGGACGATCGCATCGGCAATGAGGCTGACGATGCGCTGGTATTTCGCAGGCAGGCGCGTAACCAGGACGTCGATCGAACAATGCCCTTCGACGTGGATCACCGCCGAGGCGCCGAGCATCGACAGCCAGACGAAGGTGAACACGGTGATTTCCTCGACCCAGCCCCAGGGACGGCCGATGGCGTAGCGCATGAAGACGTTGGCACAGGCCAGCACGATGATGAAGCCCATTGCCGCCATGCCCAGGAAGTTGTCGAGCTTCCTGATCAGGTCGTAGAACTTTCGCAAGAATTGCATGAACAGAATCCTCGATTAATGGACGTGAGCACGTCCCGGCACAGCCGTCGCGGCAAGCGCCACACCAAATTACAGAGCGAATGGGGTGCGGAAAAAACGCACCGTCGGAACGCCGGACCGTCGCCGGGCCGGCGTCCCGATGCGGTACTTACTTGTGCCCGATGGCCGTATAGACCTTGTTCATGGTCTCGACCGAGAACTCCTTGGCGAAGACACGACTCGGAAAGTCTTTCATCACGGCCTTGAAGGCCGCGCGGTCGGGTTCGATGACCTTGACACCCGAGGCTTCCATCTTCTTGACCGCTTCCTTGTCGGCAATTTCGTTTTCCTTGTCGAGGAACTTGCCGGCTTCTTCACCGGTTTCCTTGAGCATCGTCACGATCTCCGGCGGCAGCTTGGCGATGAAGCTCGTTCCAGCGATCCAGGGCGCGAGATTAATCTGGTGACGCGTCAGGATCAGGAACTTGGCGCCTTCGAACATCTTGCCGCCATAGAGCACTGGAATCGGGTTTTCCGCACCGTTGATGACGCCGGTCATCAGCGCCGGGTAGGCTTCGGCCAGAGGCATCGGCGTTGCCGTCGCGCCCATGGTATTCATCATTTCAGTCGCCATGCGGATATTCGGAACGCGAATCTTCAGGCCTTTCAGATCCTCGGGCTTGGTCACCGACTTGGTTGTCAGCATGTTGCGCACGCCGTAAATCCACTTGCTGTGGACGATGTAAAGGCCTTTCGTCTGCAGCTTCTTCGACATCTCCTTGTAGAGATCGCTATCGACGAGCTTGAAGAGTTCTTCCTTGCTGTCGAACAGGTAGGGCAGGTAGGTGACGCCGAATTCCGGGACATAATCCATCAGGAAACCGCCGTCCGTAATCGAGATGACGTTCGAGCCGATGGTCAGTTGTTCGGTCACGTCCTTTTGCGAGCCGAGCATCGAGCTCGGGAAAAACTGGAATTCCACCTGACCCTTGCTGCGCTCTTTCATCAAGCGCCCCCACTCGCGCAAAGCCTTGTCATTGGGTTCGCCGACGCTGTTGCCGTAGGCGATCTTGATCTTGATCACCTCAGCGGCCAAAGCCGTTCCTGCCACCATGGCGCACGCCAGTCCAAACGCGCAAACCATTAGTTTTTTGCCGATAAACGAACGCATCTTGTATCCCCTTTAAGTCGTTTAATTTTTACATCGGTTGTAGTCGACCGTGTCCGCTGAGGCGGTACCGTTTTCGGGCTTTCCTCCTCTACACTTGACCAAGCAATCCCCATGCCGTTCGTAAGCCACTGTTTTTACATGGGTAGCGATATCGCGGCATTTCATAATTGCAATTCATCTGATTAGATTGTGAAACCCGGCTACACTGCGAATCTTGACGACAACCCCGGAGAGGCGCTCGTGCTACCCATTCTTCTGTTGAGTCCGATGCAGAGCACCGCCGACACCGCACCGGAAATTGCCCGGCAACTCGGCATCAGCATCCACATCGAAACGATCGGCGACGAAAGCGTCGAGCAAGTCGTCCGCAGATATCCGGACGTCGAAGTGATCGTCACGCGCGGCGGGCTCGCCGACCGGGTGCGGCAAACAACGAGCGCGAGCGTCGTCGAAATTGCCATGTCGCTCAACGAATTGCTCGGCAATTTGCGCGACCTCACCGGCAAAGGCCTGCGACGGATCGGCATTGTCAGCAATCCCAACCTGTTCAGCGGCGCGATCGGCAACTTCCAGATCCTCGATGCCCTCGTCAGCATTTGCCCGCAAGGCAACGATGAATCGATACGGGCGAAGGTCAGACAGCTTATCGACGAGGGTTTCGAAGCGATCATCGGTTGCCGCGATGCGTATCAAACCGCACGCGATCTGAACGTCGAGGCCGTCTTTCTCGAAAGCGGGCCGGTGTCGATCAGGGCGGCTTTACAGGAAGCCATGCGCCTGCTTGCCGCGAAGGACCGGGAGAAGTTGCAGTCGGCGCAACTCACGGCGATCATCAACAACATCGACGAAGCGGTCGTCGCCTTCACTCCGGAAAATCAGGTCAGCTTCTTCAATCGCCATGCCCGGCGCGTCTGCTCGGCGAGCCCGGCCAGCGCGCCCGATTTTGCCGGCGCGCTGGCGATGTTCGATTCCGGCGAGAAAGAGCAGGTGACGACAATCAATGGCAACAGTGTCATCGCACGCAGCATCCCGCTTGAATTCAACAACTGCATTCAGGGCAAGGTCGTGACCTTGCACGAAGTGACGCGCATTCAGGCGTCCGAGTCAAAGATCCGCTCGTCGCTATACCAGAAGGGGCTTTACGCACGCTACCAGTTCAAGGACCTGATCGGCGAATCTGATGTCATGAAGCAGTTGACGGCACGTGCCAAGACCTACGCCGGACACGATTCCAATCTGCTGATCTACGGCGAGACCGGCACCGGCAAGGAAGTTTTCGCGCAAAGCATTCACAACCACAGCAAACGCAGCAAGGGCGCTTTTGTTTCGACAAACATCGCTTCGATCCCGCCGAGCCTGCTTGAGAGCGAACTCTTCGGCTACGTCGAAGGTGCATTCACCGGTGCGCGCAAAGGCGGCAAGGCGGGGCTTTTCGAGCTCGCGCATAACGGCACCCTGTTCCTCGATGAAATCGGCGAGCTCGCTCCGGAGATCCAGAACCGCCTGCTGCGCGTGTTACAGGAGCGCGAGATCATGCGCATCGGCGACGACAAGATCATTCCCATCGACGTGCGCATCATCTCGGCGACGAACCGCGACCTCTACCAGCAGACACTTGCCGGCACCTTCCGCCAGGATCTTTTTTACCGGATTCATGTCGTCGGCCTGCGCATTCCGCCGCTGCGCGCGCGCGTCGAGGACATCCCGCAGATCTTCGAACACTACCTGCATCGCTTCGCCGGCAAGGCAGGCCGCAATGCGAGCCTGACGCAGGCCGCGAAAGAGCTGTTGAAGACCTATGCCTGGCCTGGCAACATCCGCCAGCTCCGGAACATCGCCGAAGTCGTCGCTTATGGCGAGACCGAGCGCGTCGATGCCGTGCAAATCTCCGAGGTGCTCGGCGAACAGGCTCAAACGGCAACGGCATCCAGCTACATCACCATCCCCGAAAGCAAATCCCTCAAACAGATGGAATCGGAAATCATCCGTAACCTGCTCTCCAAGCATACCTCCGATGAAGTCTGCACGCGTCTGGGAATCAGCCGTGTCACGCTGTGGCGGAAGATGAAGAACATGCCGGTTTGATGCCTGCAACTGCCCCTCTTCGGTAGTCTCTCAACGTCAGGCCATTTGTTCAGCCGCAGCCCGATAATGCCGCATCGCCTCGTCAGCGCGTTCGGTCTGCTCGAACAGGCGCGCCAGTTCGAGGCGGACTTCGCGCCGGTCGGTGAGCGACAACGCGGCTTCCAGGTAGGATTGCGCCTTGCCCCACAGGCGTTGCTGCAGACACATCCGCCCCAACGCGAGCAGCAGTTGGGCGTCATCGCGATGCTGCAGCAGCCATTGGTCGGCACAGGCAATGCGCGCGGCCAGGTCGCCGCTGCGTGCCTGCCCGTAAAGGGAAATGAGCCGGGAATCCCATTCCTCGCCGAGCTGGGCCTCGATAAAAGCGCACGCCTCATCGTGCGCTCCAAGCTCCATCAGGGTTTCGGCATAGGTGCGCGCCAGACGCGGGCTGCGCTCCCGTTCCGGAATCGTTCTTTGATAAGCCTGCAAGCCGCTCAGATCGGCGCGCCTCTGGCGAACATTTTCCTGATGCGCCTTGAGTTTGATCTCCAGCGCCAGTTCGGGCAGCAGGGCCTTGCGTTTCTCCAGCAGGCGCGCGATACGCAGCACTTCGTCCCAGTTGGCGCAACCCTGCTGGGCACGCAATTCAAGACGCAGCGCGGCGATGTGCCGCCCGGAGCTTTCCTGCAAACGCTTGAGCGCGGTAACGGCATCGTCAAAACGGCGCATTTCGATATGCATTTCCGCTTCGAGCATCAGGCTTGCCGCTTGCATTTTCGGATCATCCTGCACGGCCCGATCGAGCCAGGCTTGCAGCTTGGCCGGCTCGCGCAGTCGCTGCGCCGCACGCGCCGCCAGCAGGGCAGCCAGCGCCGGCGATTGGCCGGAAGCATGAACCTCACCCGCCTTCTTCAAGGCCTGACTGAAACGACCTTCAAAAAGCAGGCGTGCGGCTTCGTAAAAGGTCTCGATCATTTTTTCGCGCTGGCGGCGCTGGCGAAACTCGCGTACCCGCCGGGGCAGCGAACGGGTCAGCGCCACCGCACGCAACAGACCGTAAAACACCAGAATACTGCCAACACAGAGCGCAATGGCCAGATTGAGCGACAGTTCGGCACGATACGGCGGGTATACCAGAAGCACGTAGCCCTCATTGAAATGCGCTGCCAGCGAGATGCCGACAGCCAGCGCAAAGAGCGCCAGCACCCAGAGCAGGCCTTTCATTTACGCTCCTTGCCGAGCTTGAAATTCTTGATCGCTGAAAGGCTCTCGTTAAGGCTGGGCAATTCGATATTGATCTCGGTTGCCGACAGCTGCTTGAGCGTTGCATGAGCGGTCTGTACGGATTTTTCTCGGCCGTCAAAATAACGGTCAACCCAGACTTGGGCCTGTCCGAGTTCGTTGCGGAAAGTCCATTGGTCGTGCGCCAGCAAGGCCAGACGCGCATTGAGCAAACGCAGCTTGAGATTCTCGCGCAGAAAGAAGGCCTGCCCTGGTGCCAGCAAGGCCGGTTCATCGCGGTCAAAGCGCTGGATGCGAATCAGGCCGCGCAATTCCTTCCACAATTCCGTAGCCAGATGTTGCCAGAACACCAGCGAAACCACGGGCGCCGTGGACAAATCAGGCACAGCCCTGGGCTTGCCTTCGTCTCGCGGACGGCCATCAACGGCCAGCGGTAGCGCATCAACGGCAGCGATGACGCTCTCCAGACTCAGGTTCATTCCGGGCAGATCTAGCTGCGGCAGCGCCCGCAGCTTGTCCAGATCACGCCCCAGCACCTTGCGCAAACCGATGAACTGCGGACGGCTATTGCCAGCCAGACGGACATCGGCAGCCTGCAGTGCCAGCACCGCGCCCTGTACATTGCCGGCCAGTTGCAACTGCTGCGCAGCCAGCGTCACGCTCTGTTCGATCTCGGCCAGCGCCCATTCGTCGCGGCTGCGTGCCAGATCCTGATAAAGGTTTTCCAGCGTCGCCTGCTGGCTTTTCGATTCGGCGAGCTTGCCTTCAAGTTCGCCGAGTTTCCCCTGCAGCACGGCCAGTTGTTCCTGTGCCTGTTTCGACAGCGCGCGACTCTCCCTGGCCACCGTATCGCTCTCGGACAGACGCTTTGCCAGTTCCTGCTGGGTGTCCGACAAGCGGACCCGCGTCTCGATCCACTGCCAGCCGGCCAGCCCGAGCGCAAGCAGCGCAACGATCAGCCAGGGATTGCGCCACGCGCCGCTCAGGGATTTGCGCGATGCTGGCTCGGGCGGCGCAGTCACGGCCGGTTCTGCCGGAGTGGATGGGGCAGAAGAAACCGCTTGCGGATCAACAAAGTCATTCATGGTAAAGCCAACTAAAGTTGCACAAACTTTCAAGGATACCTGCATCGGCCGGCGCGGTCAGGACAATCCTTTGCAGGCCAAGCTCTGCGGCCAATTCGGCGATACGCGGATGGGCAACGAACAGCGGCAGGCGACACAATCGCTCGCAACCCTCAGTATCGAGCAGTGCCCACAGACTGCGCAAACCCTCGCTGGAAGAAATCGTCAGCGCATCGAGCCGCTTGTTGCGCAACAGCGACAAAATTGGCCTTGCATCGGCTGGCGCCGAGCGCTGGTAACAACTCACGCAGTCGACTTGCGCAGCGCGTTCATGCAGGGTTTCGGCCAGCAGTTCCCGCCCGCCGTTGCCGCGCAGGATCAGCACTTTCTTGCCGGCAACGCGTGCGGCCTGAAATACCGGCAATGCAAGCAGCGCTTCCGAATCGAAACGCCCGCTAGGCACGATGACCTCCGCAATTCCGCAAGAAACCAGTCGCAGCGCCGTGCTCTGGCCGATGGCTGCCGCCTGCACTGCCGCCGGCCACGGGCGACGGGCCAGGACGAGAGAAACGCTGTAGTCGACCGCATTCGGGCTGACAAAAATTGCAAAGGCATAACTGTCCAGCCGCGCAATGGCCTGCTGCAGCGGCAGTGGATCGACAGCCGGGCCGATTTCCAGCAAAGGGAACAGAATCGGCTCGCCACCCTGCGCGGCGATCAACTCGGCCAGCCGGCCAGCCTGGGCAGCAGGACGGGTGACCAGAATGCGCCGGCCCTGCAAGGGTTTGTTCATTGATCGATCGCAAGCGACGCCAGGGCGGCCAGAAGCGCATCCGCCCCCTGATCGCGCAGTTTCTGCGCCAGCCGCTGACCGATGGCTTCATCGTCTTGCGGATCACCCCGCAGATCGCCACTGAACATCTGCCGGCCATCCGGCGTGGCCACGAAACCGCGCAAGCACAACACGCCGTTTTCCAGAACGGCATGAGCGCCCAGCGGCAACTGACAACTGCCGCCCAGCGCACGGGAAAAGCTGCGCTCGGCACGCACGCAATGCGCGCTTTCGACATCGTTGAGCGGCGCCATCCACGCCGCGGCATCGGCCCGACCGGCAAGAATCTCGATACCGAGTGCGCCCTGGCCTGGTGCCGGCAGCGACTGTTCAGGCGTCAGCAGCGTCCTGATGCGATCCTTCAGGCCAAGCCGGATCAGTCCGGCGGCGGCAAGGATGATCGCGTCGTACTGCCCTTCGTCGAGTTTGCGCAAACGCGTGTCGAGATTGCCGCGCAAGGGTTCGATCTTCAGATGCGCGTACCGCGCGCGCAGAATCGCCTCGCGACGCAGGCTGGACGTGCCGACCACAGCACCGGCCGGCAGGGCATCAAGGCTGTCATACGTGTTCGAGACAAAGGCATCGCATGGATTCGCGCGCACCGTAATGGCCGTCAGCACAAAGCCCTCCGGCATTTCCATCGGCACATCCTTGAGCGAATGCACCGCAAGGTCGGCACGACCTTCCTGCATGGCGATTTCAAGCTCCTTGATGAACAGGCCCTTGCCGCCGATCTGCGCCAACGGCCGGTCCAGAATCTGGTCGCCGCGGGTCGTCATTCCGAGAATTTCGACGGCAGCCCGCGGATACAGTGCCGACAGGCGAGACTGGATATGCTCGGCCTGCCACATGGCCAGACGCGACTCGCGCGACGCGATGACTATACGCGAGGGAGACGTACGACTCATGCGGCATCCAGCATGAAATCAACATGCACCTTGTCAAAGGGAAAGACGATTTGCCCATCATCGGTTTTTGACAGAATCCCGCAAGCCAGCAACGCCTTAACGTCACCATGCACGGCTTTTACATCCCGCCCGACCCGGCGAGCGGTTTCGCGGATCGAAACCGGTCCGGCGCTAGTCAAGGCCTTGAGAATATCCCAGCGCTTCGGCGTCAGAACCTTCCAGAGCAAGGCGGGCGATTCAAAGCTGATAAAAGCGCCCTGCTTCTCGCCCATCTCCATGGCTCGAACAAAGCGCCGGGTCGTTTCTTCGCGACTCGCCACACCCAGCATGACTGTTCTCATCTCGACTCCTTCCATTGATCGACATCGCGCCAGAAATCGGCAAGCAAAGCGGCTGGCGCAGTAAAGCGGTATGGCATCTCGATCTCGCCAACATGTTTGTGATCGCCCTTGCCTGTCTCGTTGTCATAGCGCAGCACGCAAATCCCGTTAACCACCAGCGCAAGGCTGTATTTCAGATCATGCGCACTGCCGGAAACTGACGCCGAAACCCGAACCACTCGCAACTCGGCAAAAGCTTCTTCACCCAGCGGAACGCGTTCATCGAGCAGCAGTTGCGCTTTCATGTTGGAGAGAATAACAACAGACTTGCGTGTTGTCAATTAGTCCATCACAGCCTGTCGTGGGTGCCTGCTGATGAACGAAACCACATAAGTGTATATTATGATTTCCGCTGCTCCAGTGCAGACGTTCGGCAAGTAGTGCTTTCGGCCAATGGACTAAACCGCTCGCGCGGCAGTGGCACTCCGATCAAGCACATGGGGTAGCGCGCAGGCATCTCACAACCCTTAACATCTGCGGTCATTCCTGAGCTGAAAAACAGGTTTGAAAATCAGTCCGGTGTAGGTTCCATTGCAGCCACCGGATTTCAATACTAGCTGCCTAAGAATCAGGCAGGTGCCGCTCGATGGGTAAGCTTTTCTCGCGCACATTCGATACAGGGCGGGTGCAAGTCCTCAAGAAGCTTCCACGCGCCGTTCAAGTAAGCATCTCGCGACGTTGATGTACTCACCGCGTTATCGACTTGACACATCGCATGGACGACGTGGCATGCCCAAGGAACGACACCACGCATTGTGGCCCGACAGTCAGGATTTCGGATCTGCGTACCATGCTCTTCGTCGCTCGTAGACATAGCGGCCTCCTTTGAGGTTATTTTTGTTCGCCGTTGCGCTTGAAGCTAGCTTCAAGCGCAAATCTTATGGCGCGGGGGCACAGGAGGTCAATAGCGAAGCATCCGTCCGGAACTGCAGTAGGTTAGCCGAACTCACCCAACCGTCCATCTGCGGTCACTGACAGCGCCGAAAATGCGGAGTATTGAGCGGGGCTCCCAAGCGTATTCTGTTGAAAAACTCCCTTTTCAAGGCGCCAACCACCATTCAAAAATAAGCAGGGACGGAGCCTTGGGCGGGAGTACTATGCATGTCATAAGCAAGCCCATCTGAAGCGAAGGGATTTTCGTGGTTTACCCCCCCCCCCCGCAATTGAGGGAAGTTGCGGAGGCGAAACTCGCCAACACACCGACGGGTGAGGTATCGGCTCGTTCCGATACAGCACTTCTGCAAGAACTTCAGGTACACCAGATCGAACTGGAGATGCGGAAAGAAGCGTTGATTAAATCGCATGTTGCGCTGGAAGAATTCAGCGAACGCTTCATTGATTTATACGAACACGCTCCTGTTGGCTATCTCACCATTACCGACAAGGGGTTGATCGCCGACGTCAATCTGACCGGCACAGCATTGCTGGGCGCGGTGCGTGAGAAACTGCTGCAACAACCCTTTGCACGTTTAGTCAGCCCCAAGGACGTAGATCGTTGGCATTTACATCTCGTCAGCGTACTGGAACGGGATGACAATCTGACTTGCGAACTGGAGCTTTTGCGTGGGGACGGGTCACATGTTCATGTTCGGCTGGATAGCTTGCGGTTGATTAACGACGGGCAGACTCCGATGCTGCGGGTTGTGCTGACCGACATCACCGAGCGCAAGCAAGCAGAAAAGAAGCTGGCCGAGAGCGAGTTTCGCTGGAAATTCGCCATCGAAGGCTCTGGCGATGGTCTCTGGGACTGGAACGTAGCGCAGGGCACAGTGTTCTTCAGCCCGCGCTGGAAAGAGATGCTCGGCTTCGCTGAGGATGAAATTGGCAATGGCCTCGACGAATGGAGCAAACGCGTCCATCACGACGATCTGGAACGGGTCTTGGCCGATGTGCAGGCGCATCTTGACGGCACGACACCGCTTTACATCAATGAGCACCGTGTCAGTTGCAAGGATGGCAGCTACAAGTGGATTCTTGACCGCGGCCTGGTGGTCGAACGAGATGCCGCCGGCAAACCGCTGCGCGTGATCGGCACGCACTCTGACATCAGCGAACGCAAGAAAACGGCGGATGCAATCCTGGCCGCAGCGCAATACGCCCGCAGTCTGATCGAAGCGAGCCTTGATCCACTGGTGAC
>CAIVZW010000684.1 GCA_903910495.1 uncultured beta proteobacterium | reverse complement strand
GTCGGCGCGGATTCGGGAGCAAAGAACTCTCGCGGATGGGGTTCGAAGGTCAGTACCGCCGGCAGCAGGTTTTCACGCAGGGCGATTTCGTTCTGCCGCGCAAGGAGTGCCCGATGACCAAGATGTACGCCATCGAAATTGCCGATGGTCAGCACGGTGGCTTCAGGCGCTGCATGGGAAAAACCGCGATAGACGAGCATCAGGAGGAGGGCGCCGGAACAATTAGGGAGGCGCTGAATTATTCGTCACCCCGGCGAAAGCCGGGGTCCAGTTCGTTGCTTTCTCTGGATTCCGGCTTTCGCCGGAATGACGGATTTGGAATTCTTCAGCGTTTCCTTAGAAGGAAAAGCCTGAATTATAAAGGTTTACAGGGTGATTTGCCGCTGGCCGGTGCGCCCATGGCGATTGCTTTTCTGTCTCCATGGCGGATTCTGAAGTTCAATACGATTGCCTCGCAGGCATGTCTGAAACCGTGTGCTCCGGAACTGTCATATACTCTTTGTCGTCAGAGGGCGCGGGCGGGAGCTGGCGCCTTTTTCTTTCGGGGATGGGGAACTGGTTGCCAATGGGTCAGGAGCATTGTTATCACTGCGGGTTGCCGGTTCCGGCCACTGTCGATCTGTCGGTAAACATCGACGAGCAGCCGCGCGCCATGTGTTGCGTCGGCTGCCAGGCCGTGACGCAGGCGATTGTCGATAACGGACTGGCCGACTATTACCGTAACCGGGATGCGCTTCCGGATTCGCCGCGCGAGGCCTTGCCCGACATTATCGATGGGCTGCGGCTCTATGACCATGCGGAGTTCCAGAAGAGTTTCGTGCGCCGGCTTGGGCCAAGCGAGCGCGAAGCCTCGTTGATCATCGAGGGCATCACCTGTGCCGCCTGCATCTGGCTCAACGAGCAGCACATGGCGAAGCTTCCGGGCGTCGTCGGCGTCGAGATCAACTACGCCACACGGCGAGCCCGTGTCCGCTGGGACGAGGCCAAGATAAGGCTTTCCGACATTCTTGCGGCCATCGTTTCGATCGGCTACCGCGCCTATCCCTATGATGCGGCAAAGAGTGAGGAACTGGCCGGCAAGGAGCGCCGCAGCGCATTGTGGCGGGTGTTTGTCGCTGGTTTCGGCATGATGCAGGTGATGATGTACGCCATCCCGTCCTATATTTCAGGCCCGGGCGATATGGCGCCTGATATCGAAGCGCTGTTGCGCTGGGCGAGCCTGCTGCTGACCCTCCCGGTCGTCTTGTATTCGGCTGCGCCCTTCTTCCGTGGCGCGTGGCGTGACCTGCGGCAGCGTCGGGCCGGCATGGACGTTCCGGTGGCGCTGGGCGTCGGCGCGGCCTTCGCGGCCAGCGTCTGGGCAACAGTGACATCATCGGGCGAAGTCTATTTCGATTCGGTCACCATGTTCGTCTTCTTCCTGCTCGGCGGGCGCTTTCTTGAAATGAGCGCACGCCAGCGCGCCGTGAGCGTCACCGAGGCGCTGGCCAAACTGGTGCCGGCCCTGGCCGTTCGCGTTGCGGGTTATCCGCAGGAGCGCTCACTTGAGCAGGTCATGGCGGCTGCACTGGAGCCCGGTGATATCGTGTTGGTCAAGCCGGGCGAAACCATCCCGGCTGACGGATTCGTGATCGAGGGTTTCAGTTGTGCGAACGAGTCCCTGCTCAGCGGTGAAAGTGTGCCGGTGGCCAAGTCACCCGGTTCGCCGGTGACCGGGGGTGCGGTCAATGTGGAAAGCCCCCTCGTCATCAGGGTCGAGCAGGTGGGCGAGGGCACGCGTCTGGCGGCAATCATCCGTCTGATGGAGCGTGCGGCGATGGAAAAGCCGCGCATTGTCGAACTGGCTGACCGGATTGCCTCGCGTTTCATTCTGTCCTTGCTGCTGATCGCCGCCCTTGTTGCGGGGGTATGGTGGGTCATTGATCCGGACAAAGCCTTGTGGATCACGGTTTCCGTGCTGGTAGTAACTTGCCCCTGCGCGCTGTCGCTGGCCACCCCGATCGCCCTGACCATCGCCAGCGGTACCATGGCGCGCGCTGGTCTGCTGGTGACACGCAGTCACGCCATCGAGACTCTGGCGCGGGCGACGCACTTTGTTTTTGACAAAACGGGAACGCTGACCACCGGCCAGATGAAACTGCTCGACGTATTGCCGCTGGGTGAACTCGACCCGGTGACCTGCCTGGTCATTGCCGCGGGCATCGAACAGGCGTCCGAACATCCGATCGGGGCTGCACTGCGTCAGGCGGCGGCTGGCCATGCTCTGCCCGCACTGGCTGAAATTTCAAATCTGCCGGGCAGCGGGATGAGTGCCGTTCTTGAGGGCAGAAGCGTCCGCGTCGGGCGCCTGGACTTTGTGGCGGCCCTGCACGCCCATCCCTTGCCGGAGTCGGCGCGCACTTTCGCCGCGAGCAGCGATACTGTGATCGCCCTGGGTGATGCGTCCGGCTGGCTGGCACTGCTTCGCTTCGCTGACGAAATCCGGCCCCAGGCTGCGGCGATGGTCGCCGCCTTGCGTGCCGACGGTAGGCACGTCGTGCTGCTGACAGGCGACGCCGAACCGGTCGCCGCCAAGGTGGCACAGGCATTGGGCATCAGCGATGTGCAAGCCGGCGTTACGCCGCAGGGCAAGCACGATTACGTCAGCCGTCTGCAGGCCGGCGGGGCCGTCGTGGCGATGGTCGGCGATGGCATCAACGATGCCCCAGTGCTGGCACAGGCGCAGGTATCGATGGCCATGGGCGGGGGTTCGCATCTGGCGCGCACGCAGGCCGATCTGGTCCTGCTGTCGGAGAATCTGGATCACCTGTGCCGGGGTTTCCGTGTCGCGCGCCGTTCCCTGCGCGTGATCCGGCAAAATCTGTTGTGGTCCTTTGCCTACAATCTTGTTGCGCTGCCTCTGGCCATGACGGGCTGGGTCACGCCGTGGATCGCCGGCATCGGCATGTCCGGAAGTTCGCTGCTGGTCGTGCTGAACTCGCTGCGGCTGCAGAAATTCGAGGAGAACTGATTTCTTATGGAAATTCTTTACCTGCTGATCCCGCTCTCGGTGGTGCTGGTTTTCCTGATCGGAATCGCCTTCTGGTGGTCGCTGCGCAACGGCCAGTTCGAAGACATGGAAGGACCGGGCTACCGGGTCCTGATGGACGATGATCGGGCGCAGAAAAAACCTGCGCAGAAGGCTGTCGATGACGGGCAGGGGCCAGCGGCCAACGAGTAAACACTGACCGCTGTGCGTGCTTGGCGCTGTAGGTCGGGCTTCAGCCCGACAAGCAAACGCAGCACGTCGGTCTGAAGACCGACCCACAAGGACTTTAAGATCTGCTAGAAGCGGTAGCCGATACCAATGCCGTAAAGCATCGGATCAAGATTGACCTTGCCGACTTTTGTTCCGCTTGCCGTCAACGTCACGTCGGTATTCATCTGGATATACTTTACATCGAAGTTGAGTGACCAGTTCTTGGTGAGGGCGTAATCAAGTCCGACTTGGGCGGCCAGTCCGACGCTGTTTTTATCGACGCGAGCTGCGCCGTTAAGAATGTTGCTTTGTTTGTAGAAGGCGGTGTAATTCACGCCGGCGCCAACATAGGGCTTGAACGCACCCAGGTCGGTGAAGTGGTACTGCAACAGCAAGGACGGCGGAAGGGCTTGGATGGTTCCCTGCTTGGTGCCGTTGATCTTGATGTCAATGTCTTGCGGGTAGGTCAGGACCAGTTCGGCAGCAATATTCTTGGTGAAGAAATAGCTGATATCAACTTCAGGAATCCAGC
>CAIVZW010000683.1 GCA_903910495.1 uncultured beta proteobacterium | reverse complement strand
GATTCGTTTCCCAGGAATCGTGAATTTCCGGTCGAAGAAGTTTTAACTTTATGGAGAGGTCGTTATGAAAAAGAGCGTTTTATTCCTGTCGGCGGCGCTGTGTTTGGTGCTAAACGCCGGCTTTGGTGTGCAAACGGCGCAAGCGCAAGCGGCGGTCACCCTGCACGGTGCATCGCAGTTCAACGCTGACCATCCGTTCACCAAGGGTCTGATGCATTTTGAGACGCTGGTGAAGAAGTATTACGGCAAGCCGATCAACTTCGTGCTGCACTTGAATTCGGAACTCGGCCTGGAAAAGCAGTATTTCGAGTACATGGCCAACGGCAGGGCAGTGGATTACGCCATCGTCTCGCCGGCGCACATGTCGACCTTCGCCAAGGCCGCGCCCTTCATTGACGCGCCCTTCGTCTTCCGCGACCACGGACAGTTGAACAAGGTGATCGCGCAGGACGTGATGAAGCCCATCGCCGATGAAATCGCGCAGAAGGCCGATGTGCTCCTGATCGGCTACGGCGGCGGCGGCGTACGCAACATCTTCGCCAACAAGCCGATCTCCAACGTGGCCGGGCTCAAAGACCTCAAGATCCGCGTGCAGGGCGCGCCGATCTGGAGCCGCACCTTCACCGCCGCCGGCATGGCGTCTACGGTGATCGCCTATAACGAGATCTACAACGCGATCCAGAACGGCGTCATCGCGGCCGGTGAAAACGAGGCCGCCGGCATCGAGCAGATGCGCTTCAATGAAGTTGCGCCCAATATCCTGCTGACCCGGCATGCAATCAGCGTCCGTCCGATCTGTTTTTCGGGCAAGACCCTGAAGAAGCTGCCGGCCGATCTGCAGGCGGCGATCCTCAAGGCGGGTGCCGAGGCAGGCAACTGGGAGCGTGAACTCGAGTCGAACAGCGATACCGAGATCCTGGAACGGATGGAAAAAGCCGGCAAGGCCAAGCTGCTCAAGTTTGAAGATCGCGACAAGCTGCGTGATCTGATGACTCCGGTGCTCGATGCCTATGCCAAGGAAATCGGCGCCGAGGCCATCTGGGCAAAAATCAACTCGATCAAGTAAGAGGCCGTTGCAGAATTTCCGCAATGGTTCCTGATTCAGGGAGCGAGGGGACATGTCCCCTCGTTTCGCAAAGACTTTACCGTATCACTCACATGAAAGGTAACGGCGGCGCTTTCCGCGCCGCTTGCACATGCATATGAACGCCTATCGAAAATTTACCCGCTGGTACGCGCAGTTGCTGTCCTGGATGTTGATCGTGTGTATCGCTGTTCTAATAATCCCGGTGAGCATGCAGATTTTTTCGCGCACCATCCCGCTGATTCCGGCCTACATCTGGACCGAGGAGATGGCGCGTTTCATCTTCATCTGGTCGGTCATGATCGGTGCGATGATCGGTGTGCGCGAGTGCGCGCACTTCGAGGTCGATATCTGGCCTGAAATGAACCGGCGCAAGACTGCCGCCGTCAAGTTCTTCGCCGGCCTGTTCATCATGGCATTCGCGCTGGTGTTCCTCTGGTGGGGCTGGGATTTTACCTGGGAGGCGCGCAACCGGATTTCGGAACTGGCCGAATTGCCGCTGTGGCTGATCCACCTGGCCTGGCCGCTGGCGGGATTCACCTGGGTCGTGTTCCAGGCTGAGCACCTTTACGACGATGCGTGCATCTTCTCCGGGAGGTCAGCATGATGTCCGGGGCCCTGTTCACACCGGGAGAGGCAAGCATGATCCTCTTCGGATTGTTTTTTCTCATGCTCGCCTTTCGCGTGCCGGTGGCGATTTCCATCGGCCTCGCCTGCCTGCCGATGCTGGTGCTGGAGGATCGCCTGTCGCCGATGACGCTGGTG
>CAIVZW010000682.1 GCA_903910495.1 uncultured beta proteobacterium | reverse complement strand
TCGGTGCCGTTGGAAGCGATGAGCAGCGCATTGCTCCAGAACAGCGCCGGAATCTGCTGCTTGTAGTGGGTAATGTTCTCGTCGAAAGCGGCGCGCGCCGGCACGCCGGGTTTCTTCAGTTCGATCACCACCCAGGGCAGGCCATTGACGAAGCCGACCAGATCGGGCCGGCAGGTGTACAGGCTGCCGACGACGCTGAACTGGCTGACCAGCAGGAAGTCGTTGTTCTCCGGGTGCTCCCAGTCGACCACGCGCAGGCGTTCGGTAGTCTGCCCCCCTCGCCCTCCGGGTGTGGGACCGGGTGCGCGGTCGGGCACCGACACCGTGAGTCCTTCCTTGAGCAGCGCATAGACCTCGCGATTGGCGGCCTCCAGGCTCATCGCCGAGCGGTCGCGCGTCAGTTCATCGACGGCCGCTTGAATGGCCTCCGGCGGCAGCGTCGGGTTGAATTGGCACAGCGCGGCGCGCAGGCGTTCGACCAGCACCACCTCGCCACGGGTTTCACGCCCCAGCATACTGTCCGCACCGAAGGTTTCTTCCAGCGCCGGCAGCGTCTGCCAGCCGAGCTCCGCGAACAGTCCGATGGCAGGCTGTTCGACGAGTTGGTCTTCGGAATAGGCGTGTGCGCTCATGACGGAGACAATCCAGCGAGATGGCGCAGGGTCGCTTCCAGATCAGGCAAACGCTCCTGGCTGGCGAGGTCGCCGGGCAAATGACCGGACAGTGCTTCGACGAAAGCGGGGTTGGCCAGCAGTGTCCGGAAACGCTCGCCGAGATAGATTCGCAGTTCAGGCGGGCTGGAACGGCACTCTTCCAGCAACGCGGCGCGACCATCGACCACGGCCAGCAGATCGCCGAGGTCATGGCTGAAAAGGAAATCGCCCTTGCCGCGCCCATCGAATGCTTCCAGCTTGGTGGCCACAAATACCGGCGCGGCAATCAGGCGGATCAGCCGACCGCTGGGCAGCGCGAGCGGCCAGGCCGACTCCAGCGCCAGCGGATACCAGCGGTTGGCAAAGCCGAGAATCTTCTCCAGCGAGGGCATCACATCGACGATGACCGCCCCGACTCGCCAGCGGCAGATCGGGGCGTCCGGGCGCATGTCCTGCACGAAGCCACGGGCGCGCAGCGCCGTTTCGACGAGATGGTAATCCGTCAGCACAACGGCGCGGCAGACCAGATCGACATCCTCGGTCGGCCGAATCGTCGGCATGGCCGGGTCGGTAATCAGCAAGCCCGCGACTGCGCCGCCGACGAACACCATCTCCTCGCGCAAATCATCGCCCAGTCGTTCGGCGACGAGCTCCAGCATGGCGGCATTGGGGTCGTTGGCGTTCATGGCTGCAAGCGCGCTTCCAGCAGCTCAAGCGCCAGGGCGCGTTCGCGGGCGCTGCCGCCGCGCACCGCATCGAACAGCGCCAGCAACTCATACAGCGCCGGGTTGCGCCCGGCCGCTTCGGGCACGCTCGGGTAAAGCGGGTAGAAGGCGATGCCGCGCATCGAGCCGTTCTTGTGCGGCCACACCGGCAAGGGGTCGGTGCCGGGCACAATCAAGTCCTTCAGCGGCGCGGCGGCATAGCCAGTCGGCAGGCCGCGCGTCAGGCTGCCGCGCGTGGCCGGGAAGCCATAGCGTGCGCCGTGCTGGACGAACGAGCGCAGCGCGGCAAACACCACGCTCGCCTTGCCGCTCGTGTCCTTGAGCGCCAGTTGGGCAGCCACCGCGCGCTCGACCGCCCCGTGCACCTCGGAGGCCGTCATGCCCAGATCGGCCGCCAGCGCCGCATAGGTCGGCGCCGGCCCGCGCTCCAGCGCCAGGCGCAGCAGCACCACCAGGTCCTGCGGACGCAGCACGACTTGCGGGTTGGACTTTGCACGAGCCATGGAACCATCCCCTCATTCGCTATTCGCGAATAGCGAATATATGCGTTTAGGGAGCGAATGGCAAGGATTTGACAGCAGATCCATATTTTTCACCACGCGGTGAAAATTAACGGGAATTTTCCGCTGAACGTCGACCGATGGCCATCATTCCGGCATGATCTCGACTTTGATCTGGCCGGAGAGCAGGCATGGCAACTGTTCGCGGGTCAGTTTGATGCGATTAATTTCAGCGTGAAGTTTACGGAGCTTTGAAACTCCACTAATTGATTTGTGGAGCTCAAAACTTAATATATACTCCACAAATAAGTTTGTAGTCATTCCAAACTCCACAATTACGTCAGATTACATCCCGGCCTTCGGCCAGATTAATCAGCCTGGGAAAGCACAGGGTTGCCGGT
>CAIVZW010000681.1 GCA_903910495.1 uncultured beta proteobacterium | reverse complement strand
TATCAAGCCGGGTACCGTGCGCCTGAAAATACCTGGCCGTGATGAATATGAACTGGTCTATGTTTCTGGCGGTATCCTGGAAGTGCAACCGACATTGATTACCTTGCTTGCCGACACGGCAATCCGTGCCCACGATCTGGACGAAGCGAAAGCCATCGAAGCCAAGCAGCGTGCCGAAGAAGCCCTGAAGAATCGTGCTGCCGATGTCAGCTATGCCTCAGCCGAAGCTGAACTGGCTCAGGCCGTGGCGCAGTTGCAGACGATCAAGAAAGGGCGCAAGCACCACCACTGATTGCTTGTTCAGATCTCAAGCCTTCTTTCCAGTTCCAACTTGCGGATCGAGTAGCGCGCTCACATATCGATCGCCGAGGTCAGCGGCGACGGCATTCTCCAGTACCCTGCGGATCTCTTCGGCCATTCGACTCGGACCGCGCCCGGAGATTGCGGCCTGACCGCAAAAGTAACCGAGATCCTTGAACGCATTGCGGATCGAAAACCGGGTGCCGTCGAAGTTGCCATCGAGCGCCGGCTTGACCATCTTCTCGAGGGTTCCTGAGCGGGCCGCTCCGGCCTCCATGACCGAATACAGCGCGCGCCAGTCAACGCCCTTGTCGCGCGCCCGGCAATAGGCCTCGGCGAGTAGCACGGCGGTGCCCTGTGTCACGAAATTGTTGAGCAGTTTGGCGTAGTGTCCGGTTCCGACGTCGCCGACGCGCTGAACGGTTTTTGAGTACCCGGAAACGATTTCCCGGATGCGCGGGAAAACCGCTTCATCGCAGCCGACAATGGAGCCGAGCGCACCCGCTTCGGCTTGCACCGGGCCGCCGGTCACGGGGGCATCGGCGTAGTCGACGTCCCGCGCGCGCAGCATTTCCGAGATTTCTTTCGTCACCGTCGGGTCGGATGTCGTCGCATCGATGACCAGTTGTCCGCTACGAAGCTCAGGTAGCAAATCACTGACGACGGCGCGAACCGTATCGGCATTGTTGACACATAGGATGATGATGTCGCAGCGACGGGCGAGTTCTTCAAGGTCACTGGTTGCGGTCGCACCGAGTTCAGTGAGGCGGTCGATGCCCTCGCGATTGCGGTGTATGTAAAGGCTGACCCGGCGTCCGCTTTTTAGAAGATTGAAGGCCATTCCCCTTCCCATGAGACTGACCCCGATGAAGCCGATGGTTTGATGTTCACGCATGTTCTTCGTCCTTCGTTGATCAAAACTTGTTCAAGACATTGCTACGCTCGCTGCAAAGACGCGCTGAGAATGCGCAATGTGGCTTGCGCGCCGGCAAAGCGATTGCGGGAACCGACGGTCAGCGGGCTACGGCCAAAGCCCGATGCGTTTCGTTCAGATCAGTTGGGTGTGTTGGGCGTACGCTGCCGCAAGCGCCCGACGAGCCTGCCGATCAGTGGCCAGAACAGCAGCAGCATGGCGAGGGTCATGATCGTCGCGACCAGCGTCGAGTTGGTCCAGAAGATTCCGAGCGAACCCTTGGAGAAGATCATCGACTGGCGGAAGGCATCCTCGGTCTTGTCGCCGAGCACCATGGCCAGAACCATGGGCGCAATCGGATAGTCGAGTTTCTTGAGCAGGTAGCCGGCGATGCCGAATACAAGTGCCAGCCAGAGATCAAGCCGTGCGCCGCTGATCTGGTAGGCGCCGATGAAGCACACGACGACGATCATCGGGCCGATGATCGAAAACGGAATTCTCAGGATGGCGGCGAACAGGGGCACCGTGGCGAGCACCAGAATCACGGCCATCACATTGCCCATGTACATGCTGGCAATCGTGCTCCAGACAAAGTCCGGGCGTTCGATAAAGAGCATCGGTCCGGGCGTCAGTCCCCAGATCATCAGCCCGCCCATCATCACCGCCGCCGTCGCCGAGCCGGGAACGCCGAGCGCCAGCATCGGCAAGATGGCGCAGGTGCCGGCGGCATGGTCTGCGGTTTCGGGAGCGACGACACCTGCCGCCTCACCCTTGCCGAAACCGTCCTTCCTGCGCGCGAAACGCTTGGCCAGACCATAGCTCATGAACGAGGCAGCCGTCGGCCCGCCGGGGGTAATCCCCATCCAGCACCCGACCAGTGCGCTGCGCAGCAGCGTCATCCAGTGTTTGGGCAGCGAGAGGATCGCCTCGAAGACATCGCGGATCTTGATGCGGGCGTGGATGCCGTCAAAGCGCAGGCCTTCTTCCATCGTCTGCATCAGTTCGCCGATGCCAAACAGCCCGATCACGGCGACCAGGAAACTGATGCCCTTGATCAGTTCGGTAATGCCGAAGGTCAGCCGCATGTTGCCCGACATGCCGTCCATGCCGACGGCGGCAAAGGCAAAACCGAGCATCATTGAGACGACCGCCTTAAACGGCGAACTGCTGCCCATGCCGATGAAACTGCAGAAGGTCAGCAGATAGACAGCGAAAAACTCGGGCGAGCTGAATTTCAGCGCAAACTGGGTGACCCAGCCCGAGAGCACGGTAATCACGGCGACGCCGAACAACGCGCCGATTCCGGCCGACATGAAGGCCAGCGTCAGCGCCTGCGTCGCCTTGCCCTGCTGCGCCATCGGGTAGCCGTCGAAGGTGGTCGCGACCGACGAGGGCTCGCCCGGAATGTTGAACAGGATCGACGTGGTCGAGCCGCCGAACAGGGCGCCCCAGTACATGCTGGTGAGGAGGATGATGGCGGAGATCGGATCCATGGTGAAGGTGAGCGGGATCAGCAGCGATACGCCATTCGGCGCGCCCAGCCCGGGCAGGACGCCGACCAGAATACCGAGCAGGACGCCGGCTGCCATGAGTCCAAGATGGTAGGCGGAGAAAACGATTCCGAAGCCGTCCATCAGGTTGCCAAGATTCTCCACTGTGCTTCTCCCTAATTGCGCTGTCGCGGATAGTTTTTTTATCGACTCGGGTCAGTAGATCTTCAGCAGGGCTTCAATCGGCCCCTTGAGCAGAGGAACCTGAAACCATTTTTCAAAAACGTAGTAGAAAATGACGATCGTGCTCGCACACACGGCGAGCGCCTTGCCGATCCGGTATCCGCCCTGGAGCGTCATGGTGCCGAACAGGTAGAGCGCCAGGCCGACATACAGGCCGAGCACCATCGAGACGGCGACGAAGCCGAGCATGGGCAGGAAGAAAGTGAGGATGCGGTGGCCCTGCTCGCGTGTCAGGAAAACCTGCGGGCGCTGACGCTGCGCTATCACGGCCTCGATCACTACGCCGCAACTGGCGATAGCAATGAACAAACCGATGTAAAACGGGAAGTAGCCCGGTTGCGGCCCGGCATCACCCCAGCCGGTTCCGATTCCGAGCGATCCGTAGCAGACCATCGCGCCAGCGAGCGCAGCCGCAACCGCCACCGCAATTTCCATCGTCAAACGGGTCAGTAAGATCCCGGATGGGTTAGGCATGAGACATACTCCACAATAATTTCAGAACGGGGCAGGCGTGGCCTGCCCTGCCCCGAAAAGCACAGGGACCCCGGTCGGGCCTTACTGAACGATCCACTTCTCGCGCTTGAAGACCGCAGTCGCCCTTTCGGCATCCTGCTTGGTGTAGGCGCGCAATTCGTCGCCGGTCATGAAGCGATCGCTTTGCGAAGTTTTCTCGATGTACGATTTCCACTCAGGCGTTTCGCTGACTTTCTTGAGCATCGCCGTGTAGAAGGCGACCGCGTCGGGCGACACCTTGGCCGGCAGCCAGATGGTGCGCGGCATTTGGTAGTTGGCGATCGGCACACCCGAGTCCTTGCACAGCGGAATGTCCGACCAGCCCATGTCCTTGGTGACCTTCGGGCCGGCGGCCATGCGCTGCGAACTGAAAACGCAGAGCGGGCGAACCATTCCGGCTTTCCATTGGCCGATGTTTTCGTTCGGGTTATTGACGTTGGCGTCAATGTGCCCGCCGGCCAGTTGAACGGCTGCCTCGCCGCCGCTCTTGAACGGGATGTAAGTGAATTTAGCACCGGTTGTCTCGCTGATCATGCTGGCCAGCGTCTGGTCGGTATCCTTGGACTGCGAGCCACCCATTTTCAGGCCTTCGGGCTTTTTAGCCGCTTCGATGAAGCTTTTGGCGTCCTTGTAGGGTGATTCGGCGTTGACCCAGATCAGGAATTCGTCGAGCGCCAGCGCCGTGACCGGGATCAGGTCGTCGGCCGAATAACCCATTTTGGCAACCAGCGGCAGCAGGTACTCGTTGTTGGTTCCAAAAGTCACCTTGTACGGGTCGTCAGGGGTCGCCGAGCCATAAACGAAGCCTTCACTACCGGCGCCGCCACCCTTGTTGAGGACAACAATCGGCGCGTTCATCAGCTTGTACTTGACAATGATCGACTGGATTGTACGGGTAAAAATATCGCTTCCGCCACCGGCTCCGGAAGCGACGATGAACTCGACCGGCTTTTCCGGAACCCACGCCGCTGCAGCGGCTGTTGCATAGAGAGCGCTCGCCAGCAGGGTGGCGGTCAATTTGATTCGTGTCATCGTATGACTCCTCTTGTGTTGTGAAACCAGTTAAAAAAGATTGCGTATCGTCCGCTGCGTGAACTCAGTTCGCAGCCTGTTTGGCGGCAAGGTTTTTCGCTGCCATGCGTGCCGCCAGAAAAACGGCCTCGCGCGTTGCGCCGATATTGGCGATGCCTTGCCCGGCAATGTCGTAGGCCGTGCCATGAGCCGGTGTGCATACCGGGAAGGGAAGGCCACCCATCAAGGTCACACCACGATCGAAGCCGACCAGCTTCATCGCAATTTGACCCTGGTCATGATACATGGTCAACACCGCGTCGAAATCGCCACGCAGCGCGCGGCCATAGACGGTATCGGCAGGGAAAGGCCCGAACGCATTGAATCCTCGCGCTTTGCCGGCTTCCACGGCAGGCGCGATGATGTCGATTTCCTCGCGGCCGAAATTGCCGCCATCGCCGGCATGCGGATTGAGAGCGGCTACCGCAATGCGCGGATTAATGATGCCGGCGTCACGCAGGCAACGATCGGTCAAGGCCATTTCGGCGAGGATGCCCTCAGCGGTGATCGCCGCCGCCACTTCGGATAAGGGGATGTGTGATGTGACGCGGGCGTTCCATACGCTACCGAGCACGTTGAATTCGCGCGCATGGCCGTGAAAGTCGATGACGTCGGAGATGAAGCGGATCTCGTCGTCGTATCCGGCGTAACCGTAGCGCATGGCTTTCTTGTTGAATGGCGTGAAACAGACGGCATCAGCGTCGCCGGCCTTGGCCATGGTCAGCGCACGACGGAAATTGTCGAGCGCGAAGGCGCCACCTTCGGGGGTTGCTTCGCCGCGCTTGACGACCGATGGCGAGAGATTGCCAAGATCGATCAGGACAGGGCGCGCGCTGGCATCAAGCTTCTCGCCTGGGGCGACAATGTCGATATCAGGTACAAGGCCGGCGATCGTCGCGCCTTCGTCAAGAATTCGGCGATCGCCGAAAACAACGATTTTGGCGACCGCCCTGATCTCATCGAGACAGAGCAGTCTGGCAGCAAGTTCCGGGCTGATTCCGGCGGGATCGCCCATGGCCAGAGCGATGGTCGGACGACAGGGGGCAATTGCGGATGATTCCAATCTCACTGCGAGCTCCTTGAGCGGGGTATTTCCGAATAATGCAACTGAAGAGTTATATTTGTCAACAATGTAACATGTAGTATCTTGAATTCAGGATGCAGATGATATGATATAGTTCTTCGCTAGCGCGACATCGTTGTTGGCGCGTTAAAATTCAGTTCCCGGCTCACCTTTGACGGATTATTGGCAATGAACCTAGATCAGAATGCCCTGGATCCCATGCACGATTCTTCCTCCCAGGAGACCGAAGTGGCCCGGATCGATCGCCCGACGCTGCACAATGTTGTGGTGTCGCGCATCCGCGACATGATCATCGAGGGACAGCTTCCTTCCGGCGTACGTATCCACGAGGGCCAGGTTGGCCAGCAACTCGGCGTTTCGCGTACGCCATTGCGCGAAGCGCTCAAAGTTCTGGCCATGGAGGGGCTGGTCGATCTGGTGCCAAGCCGTGGCGCCATGGTGCGCAAACTGACCACCAAAGATGTGCAGGACATGCTGACCGTGCTCAGCTCTCTGGAAGAGTTGGCCGGACATCTGGCTTGTCAAAACGGCACAGATGCGCAAATCCAGGCGATTCGGGGCCTGCATGACGAGATGTTGAGGTTCTACGCCAAGCGTGACCGGCTGGAGTACTTCAAATGTAATCAGCAGATCCATGCAGCTATCATTGCCCTTTCAGGAAACGAATCGCTGATGCTCTTGCACGGGATGCTGCAGGCGCGGATGAAGCGCATCCGTTTCCTTGGCAATCGGACCGACGAGCAGTGGGCAGCGGCGGTGGCCGATCACGAGGAAATGATCCAGGCACTGGAAGCACATGACGCAAGTCGCCTCGTGTCAGCACTGATTGGACACCTGACGCGAACCTGGGAGCGCATCAAGACCGCGATTTGATTCTGCTCGCAGCGAGGGTGAAGTTGTTAAGGTCGTGGCGAAGAGCGCTGGCTATCAGTCACCAGGGAGGCGCACAAGACGCTGCGCCACGATTTCATCGGTGACCAGGCAGTTCACGTAGCCGGCCGAAAGAATTGCATAAATGATCTCGGCTTTGTACATCCCCCCCGAGATAAGGATGCTGTTCGGTATCGCTTTCAGATCAGCCGGCGGCATGGCGATTACGCTCTGATTGAGTGGGTGATCGACGGGGAAGCCCCTGGCATCGAGGAAAGTCCCCAGGATTTCACCGATGGCTCCGATCTCCTTGAGTTCAGGCAGGCGTTCGCGAACACTGTAGATGGTCGTGAGTTTTGTCAGCGGCGTCAGATCACCACAGGAAACAATGGCCACATCGGATCGGCGCGCACGTTCCATGACTTCATTTACGCCGCTGTGGGTGAGAAGAATTTCCCGGCTCTCAACGCTCGGACAATAGATCGGCGCAGTCACGTAATAGCAGTCGGCGCCGAGGGTCTTGGCCAGTTCGGTCGAGACTTCGAAAGCATTTGTCTCGGATCCGCGGGTCAGACCGCCCATCAGGGAAACGACGGATCCGTCCTTGATCTGGCGGGTGCGCATCTGCTTGATGCTGGCGCTCAGGGTACGACCCCAGCCGACAGAAATACACTGCCCGTCCTGGATGAGGCCATCAAGCATGGCACCAGCAGCGTCGCCGATCATTCGGCGCTGTTGTTCGTCGTCATCTGCCGAAGGCACTACGGCAACCGATTTGAGCCCGAAGACCTGCCTGAGTTGCTCTTCCAGTTTTACACAACTGAGTAGCGGCAGGCGGATATCGACAACCACCGAGCCGTCGGCTCTTAACTGACCGGCAATCTTGTTGACGCGTGCCCGGGCGATGCCCAGCCGATCGGAAATCTCCTGCTGGGTCAGGCCGGCAACGTAGTAGTACCAGGCGATACGCGCCCGCAGCTGCTCGCCATTCGGGCTGGTCGATTCATCATTGAGCATCTTGAACCTTTCAAACTGACATGATTGTATCGCGCACGGTTTACGAACAAAATGCGAACTGGGATAACAAACCCTCGTTCAAAGCACATGATACAAATGTTGTTATAAAAATACAAAAGTATTAAACTGCTCACATTGTACATATTGTTCTTATTATTGAAAGGTAGGAAAACCATGAAAATTGCCATCGCCGGCGACAGCGTCGGAGTTTCACTTGTCGAGGTTCTCGTTGCCCACTTGTCGACGTGCAAGGGGGTCGAAGTGACAAACCTGAGCAATTCGCCTGGCGGCGCCAGCGAGTACTACGCCAACATTGCCGATCGTGTAGGGAACGCCATCCTGGCCAAGGAATTTGACCGTGGTATTTTGTGTTGCGGAACTGGAATAGGCATGGCCATCACCGCCAACAAAGTGCCGGGAATCCGCGCCGCACTGACCCACGACACGTTTTCTGCGGAGCGCGCAGCCAAGAGCAATAATGCACATATCATTACCCTCGGCGCGCGCGTGATCGGTTCCGAAGTGGCAAAGACGATTGTCAATGTCTGGCTGGCTTCCGAGTTTGATCCTGCGGGTCCATCAGCCGCCAATGTGGCGGCCATTGATGCACTGGACGTGAAATACCGGAAGTAAGCGAACCGGATCAGCGTGCCCCGTCCCGAAGAAAGCAGAATTTGTCATGAGAAAACTTGTCGCCGCCACCGG
>CAIVZW010000680.1 GCA_903910495.1 uncultured beta proteobacterium | reverse complement strand
TTTCTTGCGGAACAGCAGCTTGAAGACGAAAACGGCCGCCATCACCAGCAAGGCAATCATCAGCATATTGGCCATGCCTTCGCCCATGCCGAAGTGCGAAAGCAGGGCGGCAATGCCGAGACCGGCGGCGAGACCGGCCAGCGGACCCATCCAGTTGCGCTTGGGCGCGGCTGCCGGTGCAGCCGCCGGGGTCGTCGGCGCTGCCGGGGTGGCCGCGGGTGCAGCGGGTCGCGGTGCGACCGACTGGCGTTGCATGCCGACCGATTTACCGCCGCCCATACGGGCAGCTTCAGCGCTTCCCACGCTCAGGCCAAGGGCCATCACCGATACAAAAACAGCTACCAATAACCTTTTCATTTGCGTCTCCGTCAGAATTTGAAACCACGATGCAAGGCAACAAGGCCTAGCGACATACTCAATACACTGATGTATGTTAGGGCGCTACAATACATCTAACAAGTCGAATATAATTAATAAATACATCGTAATTCTCGATGTATTTAATGCGCAATCAAAAGCTGGACTCGTGTCACATTGATTGCCTTGACCTGCTTTACATGAAGCGCTGGAGAAACATCATGGATGCTCTCAATTTCAAGCACTTGCGCTACTTCTGGATGGTTGCGAAGACAGGAAGCATTGCGCGCGCAGCCGACCAGTTGCATCTCACACCGCAATCCATCAGCGGACAACTGAGCGAATTTGAAGAGAAACTGGGCGTGGATCTTTTTCGCCGCGCCGGACGAAACCGAGAGTTAACCGATACCGGGCGGCGTATCCTGATCTATGCGGAGGAAATCTTTTCCGTTGGCGACGAATTGCTTGGCGCATTGCACGACCAGAAGACGAAAAAAACCCTGTCCTTCCGGGTCGGGATTGCCGATTCCCTATCGAAGTCAATCGCTTACCGGCTTGTGGAGCCGGCGCTCCAACTCAGCGAACCGGTTCATCTGGTCTGTCGCGAAGGGCGTATGGCATCGCTGTTGGCCGAATTGGCCATACATCGCTTCGACATGATCATTGCCGACCGGCCCATGCCGGCAAATCTGAACGTTCGCGGCTACAGCCACCTGCTCGGCGAAAGTGGGCTGACGGTGTTCGGAACTCAAGCCCTGGTGAGCAAACAGTCAGGCGTTTTCCCGAGCATGCTCGATAACGCCCCTTTTCTTCTTCCGGGTGAAGACGCCGCCATTCGACCAAAACTGATTCAGTGGTTTGAGTTAATGAATCTGCGGCCCAATATCATCGGCGAATTTGATGATAGCGCCCTGATGAAGGCTTTCGGTCAGGCGGGAGCGGGATTGTTCGTCGCCCCGACAGCCATTATTGACCATGTCTGCGAACAATACAAAGTCGAGGTAATCGGCCACATCGATTCCGTCGTCGAACAACTCTACGCGATCACGACAGAACGACGACTTTCACATCCGGCAATCGTTGAAATCAGCAAGGTGGCCAGGGAAGGTGTTTTTGGCGGAATCAGGCATTGAGTCTCGTTTATCTGTTGCGCTCAGATGTTTGAAGTTACAAAAATCTTTCACCTGAAGAAATACAGTTAGATTTACAACTATATTTGCGGTTAGAATTCTGCACTACTTTCAGGGAGAAGTTCGATGATCCGTACCATTATCCGTGCCGGTCTCTCGGCACTTGTTCTATCCGGCATTGCATTGCCTGCCTGCGCCGGCGAATTAATCATGGTCGCAGGCATTCCACTTGATTTCATCCTTTTCGCGCTGACCCTGCTCGGGGTGGCCTTGTTTCACCATTACACACTCTATGTCGGCCTTACCGGCATGGTGACGATCAC
>CAIVZW010000679.1 GCA_903910495.1 uncultured beta proteobacterium | reverse complement strand
GCGTACACCGCGCAGATTCACAAAGGCGACGATTACCCGAAGCTGAATCAGGTCATTTTCATCGGCATCCTCGATTTCAATTCCTTTGACGGCGAGCAGTACCTGACGCGCCACCTGATCCTGAACAAGGACACCTTGCAGCAGGAACTGCGCGATTTCGAATTCAACTTCATCGAACTGCGCAAATTCAACAAGCAAGAAGCCGAGCTGGACAGCGTCATCGAAAAATGGATTTACTTCATCAAGAACGCCGGCAACCTGAGCCTGATTCCCCAAAGCGCGGAAGCCATCCCGGAACTCAAGGAAGCCTACGCGCAAGCGACGATGAACACCTGGAGCCAGGAAGAGCTGGATATTTACGAGTATTGGCAGATTCGCGATGCGGCCGACAGGTATGGCACGGAAGCCAAGGTCGATAAAAGCCGGGCCGAGGGTAAGATCGAAGGCAAGATTGAAGTCGCCCGCAACTTGAAAGCCGCCGGGATTGCGGTTGAAGTCATCATGCAAGCCACGGGGTTGAGCCGGGAGGCGATAGAGGGATTAAACGCATGAACGGGCTTTGGCCACGATTCGGCACATCTACCCGTATTTGCCTGCATCGGCCAGCACCCGACCCCATCGAGATTAAAATCTCTCCGAAGAAATCATACTTTTCAACCGCCCCCTAACGGAGTCCCCATGCAATTCGTCGACGTCAAAACAGACATCGCCTTCAAGAAAGTCTTTGGCAGCGAACAGCACAAAGAAATCCTGACCGGGTTTCTTACATGAAAACTGCCGCCCCCGCCTTCCGGTTAACGCGGACAGGCCGGCCTGTTTTAAATGGAAATCAATCGAGACTGACCACATTGATGTGGAGGAAAATCCATGGGCACCTATTACGCATTAGGAATAGTCAAGGAGTTCGCTGCTCGTGCAGCGAATGCTATTGATGCGCAGACGTTGGAGAGAGTCGTCGGTGAACGATTTGATCTTGGGTTGTTCGACACCGATTTTCAGAATGGTTGCCTGACTGGAATGCTCAAGCCCGGTTTGTTTAACGAGCATATCGCGGACTTTGTTGAAAAGTTGGTTAACATTGCGCCCGACAGCAGAGGAACGATCCTATACTACCTTGAAAAATATGGGGCTGACATAGACCGGTTCCCGTCCGAAAATTGCAAATTTGTTGTTCATGATGCCGGCAAAAAAAGGATTGATATTCGCGCATCCTTGTCGTTACTGTTTATAGAGGGCAAGGTCTTGGTGGAGCAGTTTTCCATTGAACCCGCGCTGCTGAACTGGCTATTCAGGCACAGCGATTTTGGCAATCCGTTGGCGGGCGCAGTGCTGAGCGACATCACGCGATAAGGGGGCTGCCCCCCTTTTCTGCTTCGGGCAAATCCGCGACGCAGCGGATCGCTATGGCTTGGAAGCGAAGTTCGATAAAGGAAAAATCGAAGGAAAAGCGGAAGGCAAGATCGAAATGGCCCTTAAGATGCGGCAAAAAGGGAAGGGAAGTGGCCGAGATTATGGAGATAACGGGATTGAGCCGGGAAGAAGTTGAAAGAATTCCTGTTTAGAACGGCCCGCACGAAAATTCCTCGGGGTACTGCCGTTTATCCCGCAT
>CAIVZW010000678.1 GCA_903910495.1 uncultured beta proteobacterium | reverse complement strand
CCAGTGGTGCCAGAACCCGGAGGGGATCAAGTTCGGGCAAGACATCTGGTGGGAGGAGCGCAAATGTATTCACTGTTTGAGCTGCATCGCCGCCTGTGAGCAAGCCGGGTTGACGGAAGGGGACAACAGGATCGACCGCAACCGCGAGAAGTGCACCCTGTGCGGCGAGTGCGTGGAAGCCTGCCCGGCGCAGGCGATGACCTTCACCGGCAGCGAGTGGGATATGGAGCAGTTGCTGCGCGAGGTGCTTAAGGACCGGGATTACTATAGGGCTTTTGGCGGGGGGGTAACCGTCTCTGGCGGTGAGCCGCTCTCGCAGGTGCGCTTTGTGGCCGAATTCTTCAGGCGGCTGAAGGAAAGCGGCGTGCATACCGCCCTGGATACCTGTGGGCTGGCGCCGCGCGAAGCGCTGGACGCGGTTCTGCCGTTCGCGGACGCTGTCCTGTTTGATATTAAGATTATTGACCCGGCGGCGCATAAAAAATATACCGGTCAATCCAATGCGACAATTCTGCAAAACCTGTTGTATATCGCCAGCTATATGCGCAATGTCAACACCGTATCGTCCGGCAGCATGCGCCTGTGGATTCGCACCCCATTGATCCCGGATACGACCGACACGCCCGAAAATATCGCCGCGATCAGCGCCTTCATCCGTGATAACCTGGCAGACGTGATCGAGCGCTGGGAACTGTGTGCCTTTAACAGCATCTGCCGCGCCAAGTATGACAAAATGGATTTGGTCTGGGCTTATGAGGGCATTCCCCTGATGGATCAAAGCCAGATCGATGAGATCAAATCGACAGCTCTTTCGACCGGTATTGCCGTCGACATACTGGTGATTTCAGGACTGGTCGCCAAGGGTGTATGACAAGGAAGAGGGCTTCAAAAGGGCAGCTCGAAAGCTCTGATTAAAAACGGCAGAGAGTAGGGAAGCGTTGACAGGGGAAAACACAGACGAACTATTGAGTTCCGAAAACACTAAATTCCGGGAGCCGAGTCCGTGGGCTGGTGACGAAGGCAACGTTGTCGGCTTTAAAAAATCGTCCGCAATTATTTGAGGTAATTTTCATTAATAAAACGAGATATCAATATTATCTGATTACAGGATTATTGGAGGGTATTGTTTGATGAAATCGGTAAAAATGTCAGATTAGAAGTAAGTTTGTGATAAGAGAAGAAAGATAATAACTCGATAACTTTCGCAATCTTCTCTACCTGTTAAATAAGAAAATCAACAAAAAATCACATTTTTACGTTTTTGAAAAAAGAGAGAATTCTCTCTTCTCTCTCCATTTTATCTTCTCACAAACAAGTATGTATTGGGGAGCCACTAATTCTTTAAATCGTCGGCATCAGCCGGCGTTTTTTTGTTTTGGTGCTAATTGTTGTTTGATATCGCTGTGATAGTTTTGTTAAATATGCTATTCTGTTGTCTGTACTGATGGTATAGCTTATGCTGGAGGTTTTGCGTGGATTTCAGCAAATTTGTCAATCCTGATAATTATTATCGTCCTGCCCCATTCTGGGCTATCAATGATCGGATTACTCCTGATGAGAGCGCGCATCAGCTTGCGGAGATGCGGCGCGTCGGCCTGTCGGGTGGATTTTTTCATTCCCGTTCGGGACTCATTACCGAGTATATGGGCGAGGAATGGTTCACCGCTATGCGCGCGGTGCTGCAGGCGGCCAACGAATGTGATGGCTATGTTTGGCTGTATGATGAAGACTTGTGGCCAAGCGGTACGGCGGCAGGTCAGGTATCCGCACTGAACGACGCCTTCCGTTCCGCCGCTTTGCACGCGACACTGCTTTCGCCCGGCGAAGAGATACATGAGGATGATGCCGACACCAAATTCAAGGCATGCTTCATTATACAGCGCGAAGGTATGAATCTGCTGGCTGCTGAACGAATAGATGAAGAGACCGCGCGAAGGCGCACCGATATGGAGCGCCTGCTG
>CAIVZW010000677.1 GCA_903910495.1 uncultured beta proteobacterium | reverse complement strand
GCCGGTCCTGTATTTCGCCCCTACGCGCTGGCGGTGCGGTTGCTCCTCCTTACTGCGGTTCGTAAGTCCGAGTTGATTGAAGCCCCTTGGTCTGAGTTTGACCTTGAGAATGGGCGGTGGACTGTGCCAGCAGAACGGCAAAAAACCGGGGATAAGGAAGGCGGCAAAGGCTTCACGGTGCCGTTATCTCCTGCTGCCGTGGAGTGGCTGACTGAGTTGAAACTGATTGGTTGCGGCAGTGACTACGTTTTTCCGGCCAAGCGGCGAGGCACCAAACCTCACCTTGCCGTGGAGACTCTGAACTGGGCGTTGAACCAGATTGAGCATAGCCTTGAACATTTCACGATCCACGACCTGAGGCGAACGGCCAGAACGCATCTAGCGATGCTTGGGGTAAAGCCGCATATCGCTGAGCGTTGCCTCAATCATCGTTTGCCGGGTATCAATGATGTGTATGACACTTACGATTACCTCGACGAGCGTAGATCTGCGATGGAGTTGTGGGAGAGTAAGCTCCTTGCAGTTGAGCAGGGCAAGCCGTTCAATGTCGTTCCGCTGCGGGGCGCGGCGTAATTCTTCTGGACTAGATCAGATTTTGTTGCACCGCATTAACGATTTCTGCTAAATTCACCATTGTGTTACCGGAACCGCCCGGTTTGGCCCTCTGAGATAGGCACTGAGGAGACCGACGGGATAGCCGGAAATCAGCACTGCAGCGAGACCGGGCAATTCTTGCCTGCCGACCGGACGTTGTGAAGACACCCCGAGATGGGGTTATCCAGTTTTGTTTTTGGAGCCTTCACATGTCAAAAAATATTTTATCTCGCGAAGCCGGCCATTTTCTTGGCGGAGCAAAATCCCTAGTACCTTCCACACCCCCAGACGAATGGGCGGATTTTCCACTTTTTGTTCGTGAAAAACAAATCCGTTCAGACGTTTTTCCAGTAAGCCACGGCGCATTGTGGGACTGGGTAGCGAAAGGAACATTTCCCCCACCATGTCGGTTGTCAACTGGCGTGACGGCATGGAAACGTTGCGACCTTAAAGCGTGGGCGGACGGTTCTTGGGTAGCCGCCCCCAACCAACCGCCTGATCACCTCGAAGCCCACAACCCACCGCCTGATCACCGCGATGCCCCCGACAGGAGAGCGAAATGAGTCCGCGCATCTACCTTGCCGGCAAGATCGGCAAGAACGATTGGCGTCACGGTCTTGTGCCTGGATTGCGCGGTCATCTATGGGGTGATGGGCCAATCAAAACGAAATCCTTCGATTACGTCGGCCCATTCTTCGTCGGATCAAACCATGGCGGCAACCACGGGCCGAATCGCCATGGTGCTGTGGGCGATGATTCTTCCTTTGACCAGAACTTCGATCAGCAGGCCGTAATCGACAACAACACGCAGGCTCTCGCCAAGGCTGATCTAGTTTTTGCTTACATCACGGCGATTGACTGTTATGGCACTTTGATTGAGATTGGTGGGACACTGGCGATGGGTATTCGCGTCGTTATTGCCTTTGCACCAGGTATGCCATCGAATGAGTTCTGGTATAGCGCAAAGCAAGCAGCTTCTACCCATGTAATGGTTCGGCCATGCTGTCTGCCGCAACTGCTGCTCGCTGAGATAGGAAAAATTCAGTCGTTCCATAGGAGTGTCCGGTCATGACCATCTCATTTACCCGGATCACCTGCGGCCATGGCCCTCTGACCAAAATACTCTCCATCAACGACTCCGGTTCGATCCAGAAAAAGGCTGCGGCGCATCTCAGTCATGGCACGTATGCGATTGAATCAGTTGCTGATCTTCACGGCCTTTCTCTGCACCTTGAAGCTGCTACGCCAGACGTTGCATTCACCTATGGCGTTCCTGATCAACCCGGTGGCAGTCTCGTTCGTGAGGAAGACCTAGCGCGTCATCCCGATGCCATTGCGCGGACCCGTAACTATTTCGGCTGGTCAAAGGGGCCGGGTATTCTTATGCTCGATAACGACAACGGGCAAGAATTCGAAAACACATTCGCGCATTTTCTTTGGGAGACGGTTGGTTTCTTAGAAGGCGTCAATATGCTGGTGCGCCCGTCCAGTTCGAGCAACCTCTACCACGTAGAGACCGGCGCATGCTTGCGCGCGATGGTAAATCAGCGTGCCTATGCGTTGGTGTCGGATGCAAGCCTCATACCGGCTATTGGTCAGGCTATCGAAGCCCAACTGTGGCTGTTCGGTAACGGTTACTACGACATTTCGTCAGCAGGAACTTTGCTTAAACGTTGCACAGTGGATACCAGCGTCTGGCAACCCGAACGGCTCGACTTTGTTGGTGGTGCGATATGCATGCCGCCGCTCGGACAGCGGGATATGTCCTGTAAGTTCGTCGAAGGCTATCTGGAGATGGTAGATGCCCACCATTTGCCTACATTGAGCCGGCAAGACGAGGACGCAATTCATAAGCTGGTGCAGCAAGCCAAGGCGGATGTTGAGGTCGAACGTCAGCGTGTTCGCGCTGAATGGGTAGAGCGTCGAACCGGCGATCTGGTCAAGCGCGGAGCCGATCCGGACAAGGCCCGTCAGTCAGTGCAGCAGGCCGCCGAAATGCAAACGCTGGGTGGTGACTTTGTGATTACCTTGCAGGGTGGGGCCGAAATCTCTATCGCCGAATTGCTCGCCTACCCCGACCAGTATCACGGACAGCGTTGCCACGATCCGCTGGAACCTGAATACCGTAACGACAATCGAGTAGCCTTCATCAGCCTAAAAAATGGCGGGCATCCGTACATTTACAGCCATGCTCATGGTGGCTGCCGCTATACCCTGAAAAAACCGCCCAAGATCATCCAGATTTTTACCGGCGAGTCCGCGCGCTGTACGGATGAACTGTCGAAGTATCTTTCCGAGCAGGGTGAAATCTATGAGCGCGGCCAGGCGCTGCTAGACATTCAGCATGACGGCCAGACGCGAGTATTGAACCCAGCGCGGATCAAGTATCTCGCGGGTAGTGCGTGCAGCCTGGTCCGCTTCGACTCGCGCGCCAAGGAGCTTCGGGCCACTGACCTGACGGACACCATCGCACAACTGATTCTCAGCCGGGGTGGACACGGCACCTTCCGGGAACTGGCGGGCGTCATCACTGCGCCAACCATGACCCATGAAGGCCGGATCATCTCCACGCCGGGGTATGACAGCCAGACCGGATTGTTGCTGCTGATCGACGGTGAATCGCATTTTCTGCCCATAAACAGGCAACCGAACACTGCAGCCATTCAGAGCGCATTTGCCCAACTTTGGGAGCCGGTCAAAGACTTCCCATTCGATGGTGACGTAAGCCGATCCTGCCAACTGGCGGCAATGCTGACGTCGGTGGTGCGCTCTTGCTTGCCCACTGCGCCCGGTTTTGGGTTGGATGCTCCGACGCCTGCGTCAGGGAAGACAAAACTCGCGCAGTGCATTGCTGCTCTCGGCACCGGGCGAGTCGAATCTCTATTGCCACCCCCGACCGAAGACGAGGAAACACGCAAGAAAATTGCCACCGCCCTCGCCAAGGGTAAATCTGTCGTGATCTTCGACAATATGGAAACGCAACTGAAATCACCGGTACTTGCGGCCTTCTTGACTTCACCTCGCTGGTCTGATCGCCTGCTTGGAGGGAATACCGAGATCGAGGCCGACAACAGAATGCTGGTGCTGATCACCGGTAACAATCTCGCGCCTGTGGGCGACATCGTGCGGCGCTTGCTGACCATCCGGATCGACCCGCAGCTTGAGGCCAGCGAAGTGTGGAAGCGTGAATTCGCAGTTGACCCGCTCGATTACATCGTTCGTAATCGGCAGCGACTGGTCGTCGCCGCGTTGACCCTCCTGTCCGGCTACATTGCCGCCGGTCGCCCGAAGCCAGCGGCAGGCCGCCTTGCCAGTTTTGAGCAGTGGGATGATCTCATCCGTCAGACGGTGGTCTGGCTCAGCCAGCAGGGCATACCGGGCTTGTGTGACCCGACGGCACGTCTCGCGGAAGCGGCGGCGACCGATCCTGATGCCTTGCGGTTGGCATTTCTGGCGCAACAGTGGCACGGTCAGTACGGCTCGACTGCACAGCCGCTGAATCAAGTTATAGGGTGTGGCAACCTTGCGGACGTTCTCAAGGAAGTCGCTGCGGACCCGCGCGGGTTTCTCAACGTCAAGATACTGGCGGCGTATCTACGCAAGCGGATCGGCAAGATTGTTGATGGCTTTCGCTTTGAACGGTTGCAGGGTCGGTCGAATACAGCCCTCTGGCGCGTCGTGGTGGTCGTACCGGGCGGTGGTGGCTTTGGTGGATTCGGTGGGCCTGTTTCGGCTGACTCGGCCAAGGATGCAATAAAAATTACTTACAAAAATACTCTAGGGAAGGAAACAGGTCCTTCAAATCCACCAAACCCACCAGAAGACGACGATTCCGCGTGCCCTGACCTCTTCGCCTTCGATGAAGCGCAATGATATTTACAGCCACCACCAGTGATTCAAGGAGGAAACCCCAATGAACCAGCATATAAACGGTTACCTGGCCGAGTTGCACCGACAAGCAGCCGAAGCCGCCTCGGAAGGTGAGGAGCGCCGCCGCCTGCAAAAGGAGATTGCGACCAAGAAACTACAACTCGAACTCGCCAGTCTGTCCCCGTCGCCGAAGTCGGTAAAGCCACTCGAAGATCAAATTTCAGAACTCATGCGGACGATACCGTCACAGCTCCGAAACCGGCCATGGTCGATGGCTGAATTGGTTTCTCGCCTGTCAGGGAAGTATCGAGATCGACCTCATCCGCAGTGCGTTGGTCAGGCGTTACTTCGACTCGGTTGGCGCCGGGAACGACGCTATGGTCAGGGATTCGACGGCGTGCGTGTTTGGTTTCAAAACTATTGACCCGGCACGAATTATACGAGAACTTTTGCGGTGTATTTGTGTCGAAGATATATGGACAAAGAAGATGCACGCAAGCAGTCGCGAGAAGTACTGCAAGAGAGGCGAAAGCAGGTGATTCGACTGCACCGTCGAGGAATTGGGGTAATGAAGATCGTCGAACAAACCGGACTGAGTTGGGCGGCGGTGAATGCGGCCTTGCGCTTATACGAAGCGGGCGG
>CAIVZW010000676.1 GCA_903910495.1 uncultured beta proteobacterium | reverse complement strand
TCGGCAGCTTGCTGGCGACAACCGATGCGTCAGCATCGGAACTCAGGTTAAGGGAATCAGTAAAGAGGGAATCAGCCGGAGTGCTTCCGATTTTCTCGGTAGTCGTACCGATTTTCTCAGTAGTGCTTCCGATGTCATCAGGTGCCGGGATCTCCGAGGCTGTTTCGTTCTTGTGCGGGTTCTGATGCTTGCCGAAATTCAAGACCTGGATGTATCGCTTGCTGCCGGCCTGATAACGTTGAATGAAGCCTTCTGCGTGCAGCCAGTCGAGGATCGCATTAACGTCAATGCCGTCGCGGTATGGGAACGTCTCCGCCTTGATGCGAAGCGGTCTGTCCTCCAGTCGCCCTTCTCTATCGGCCAATAACCACAAGCCCTCAAACACAAGCGTGTAAAGAGGATCAGCGACGCCAAGTATTTCGTTCTTGAACAGGCCAGGTTTCAAATTGCGTGAGCGCGCCATGATCACACCCCAGCAATCCGAGCAGCGCGCCGACAAGCAGCTTCGTATTCCACCGGCGTCGTTGCTGTTGCGGTGAATTCGGACTTGAGCACTTCGTACCGAAACCAATTCGCACCAAGCGGGCTATGATTCGTCTTGTGTGATGTTTGCTTTGCCCCAAGCGCCACGGCCCCCGCCGTGGTGCTGTCACGTTGGGCGGTCACTTCGTCACCTGCACGGAAGGCCATGCAGTACGACCATTTGCCAACTTGATAGGCCGCACGCCGAAATAACTTCCAGTACGACAAAAGCGTGCTCGTACCGATTGCGGTTTAACCTGATTGGCAGCGGCGAATTGCTTGGTGCTCTGATCGAATTTTTGAGGGGTTATAGTTTCCATATCGCGGTTCTCCTTGGAGGAAAACCCTCTGCTTCAAGGTGAAACAGCAAGGGCGATATGAATACTGTTGCTTTAAGTTGCTCTATTTTTCCCGAACAGGAATCGGGAACGCGTGCAGGATCGCGTGCAGGAAACTATTTTTTTGCAGGCAGTATTCCGCGCTTGCGCCACTCAGAAATAACGGTTCCGATTCGCGCGAGAGTCACGGTGTGAACGTTACCCTCTGAGCTATCAATCCAGCACAACGACTCCCTTTTCTCCGGTTGTTCGCACCCAAAGACATCACTTGGCCCGGAAGTCTTGCACCATGCCAACACGTGCCGCGCTGTGGTTCTGTCGCCGCGCTTCTTTGTGATGTCTTCCCATCCCTCAAGAATGGCGGCTTGCCACGCCCGCTTGCCGGTAGTGTCGTTGTGCTCTTTCCTTTCATGCGATCCCGAAGGAACGGGCATTGCGGCAATCCACTCTTCAACGGCATCCTCATCAATGCAACCGACTAGGCCGACATCGGCCGCGAATTCGCGCAGTTGAGCCAAGGTGCAGGGGAAGGCAAGCGCGGGAAGATCGCCAGACTTGAGCCCCTTGGTAATAGCAGCTTCCTCAGTAGAGGGTAGACAGTTCCCTTCCGCCAGGTCGATTACATATAGACCATCGGTGGAAACTCGGAATCCGCCAAAATTGGCGTAATCATCACTTGGGCAAAGCTCAATAAATTCGGAATAGTTTATTAGCGCCGAATCGCTCAAGCCGTTGATCATTTCGCCCCCTTCACAAGTTGAAGATCAGCCTTCTCTGGCATGAAATAGATTCCGGCCTGTTCAAGAATCCATTCTTCAATCTTCGTGTGCCACTTACGCAGCAAGTCGAGTGGGCGGCGGCGGTAGTGCTTCTCCGCAATTGCGCTAGGCGCGTGCCCCATAATTTGAGCCGATATACCCGCCGGGCATTCTACCCATTCCGCCAGTGTACCAAAGGAACGGCGCAAACCATGCAGGGATAGCGCAGGAAGGCCGGCAGCGGCTAAAGCCTTGTTGTGCCCCGCGCGCGGCTCCGTGAGTCTTCCTGACGCAGCGGAAGGGCTTGAAAATACCCACGCTGACGGCTTCCAGTTTTTCAGGTCACGCTCGATTTTCTTGCCGTTCAGAATCCGATACTTCGGCGGTCGCTTGTCGTTCCTGCGTTTGAGGTCACTCAACAGAACTGATACATATGGCGTGAGCGGGATAGTGCGCTTGCCTTCAATCTTGTCCTTGATGGTCAGACTCTTCCACTGAAAATCAACATCGTCCCATTTCAGCCCGGCCAGTTCCTCGCGGCGCGCGCCAGTAAGTAGTAGCGCCCGCAGATAGGTCGAATGCACCGGATTCGCCAGTTTGCCAACGTGCTTGAACCAAAGCGGCAACTGCTCACGCTGCAAACAATCATCCTTCGATGCCTTCTTCGGCAGTTCATCGCGGGCAATGCGGGAAGCACAGGCATTGACGTGTGTAAGGGCGCGGTACTCGGGCCGGTCGGCGCACCAATTCAGAAACGCGCGGAGTCGAACGAAAGCATTATTGGCCTGGGTGGGGCGGCTGGCAGCTTCCTTGCTCAACCATGCGCGCACTGTGTCGGCGTCTATCTTTGCCAGCGGCAGCAACAGCAGCGGGCGCAGGATGCCGGGAATCGTCGTGTCGCCTTCGCCCTTCTTGCGGCCTCGCGTCTTGGGCTTGCCGCCCACGGCAACAAGCTTTTCATGGTCTATCAGGCTCCGGGCACTCCACCTTGATTTGCGGGCCTCAATGTAGATTTGCCACGCATCAAGCGCAAGGGCTTCGGCATTTCGCGCATCTTCCTGCTTCGCTTCGGTCGCGGCTTGCTTCTCTGCCTTCACTTGGCGCGGGTCGTCGCCGTTATCAATTTGCGTTTGCAGGCGGCGGGCCTCGCGGCGGGCCTCGTCGAGGCTCCATATGTCGGTTGCACCGATGGTGATGCGAAGCGGAACGCCTTTCAGCTTGCCGGCGAACACAAACGACTTTGCACCGGTATGGGTGACGCGAACGCATAGACACTTTGGGTTTGTGTCGAATATATAGAGGCGGCCTTCGGTCGGGGGTGCCAGCTTGCGAACGCTTGCCGGGGTAAATTCTTTACGTACTGTCTCGCGTGCCATTCGATTCCTCCGGTGTGTTTCGGGAGAACCGGCGCTCAGTGCTCCTCTGGTGCTCCCGTTAGGCAGTATATCGAGCAATACAAATCAAC
>CAIVZW010000675.1 GCA_903910495.1 uncultured beta proteobacterium | reverse complement strand
GCCATTCGTCCGGCACAGGCCCTGCTCCGCTATCTGCTGTGCTGGCCCAGTCTGGCGCTGGGCGGAGTCGGCATCGTCTGGGCACTTTTTGACCGCGACGGACAATTCCTGCACGACCGCATCGCCGGCACCAGGCTCATCACAGACTGACCCGACCCGATCCGGGATCAGCGCCGCTCGGCCCACCAGATCATGACGGCCGCCGCCAGCATGAACAGCGCCGAAGGTACCATGGCACTGAGCAAAGGGGACCAGCTATTGATCGCGCCAAGATTGGAAAACAGGCCATTAAGCATGTGAAAAAACACCCCGATCATCACCCCGGAAAAGATCTTCAGACTGACCCCGCTGACCCGGTTATGGGTGTAGCCAAAAGGCAAGGCCAGAGCGACCATGACCAGCGCCGCCAGGGGGTAAACCACTTTTTTCCACAAGGCAATATCGTAGCGCTGCGTTTTCTGGCTGTTCTCGGAAAGATGCCTGACATACGCCGACAGATGCAGCAGCGACATTCGTTCCGGAGCAATCATCAGCACCGCAAGAATGTCCGGGTTGAGCGCTGAATGCCACTCCATGTCCGGCATTTTGACGACCTCGGAGCGCTCGCCATGGAGCAGGGTCTGCACGACATTGCTCAGGCGCCAGCTGGCCGGCGGAACATATACGCCTTCCTTTGCATCAGTGACCGAGCGCAACTTTGCATCGGTATCAAAGTCATAGATACGCACACCCTGCAAACGTGAATCCGGAAGCACCACCTTGACATTGATAAAACTCCGCTCATCCTTGACCCACAAGCCACTGCGCAGATCCTGCCCGACCGTCTGGCCGCGCTCCCTGAGACGCAACTGCTGGGCGGCACGCTCGCTGGGAGGTGCCACGACTTCGCCGATAAAGAAAGTAATCAGGGCAAAAATCGCCGCCACCTGAAACAACCCGGTGAGCAGGCGCAGGGTCGACATTCCCGAAGCGCGCAGCACGGTTATTTCCGAATGCCTGGCCAGCGCGGACAAGGCATAAAGGGTTCCGATGAGTACGGCAATCGGCATCAGCTCATAGATGCGCCCGGGCATGCGCAAGGCAACAAAGGCAACGGCATGGTGCAACTGGTAACTGCCCTCGCCGACATTCTTGACTTCGCCGATCATGTCGAAAAAGCCGAACAAGGCCAGAAATCCGGCCAACACCAGAAGAATTGAGCCAGAGACCTCGCGGGCCAGATAACGACGATAGATCTTCATCGGAAAAATCGTGCAAAAGAAAGCACCGCGATCCGGCGGTAAAAAAGCAGGGGCAGCAGACACAGCATGAACAAATGGATCGCCACGACGCCCACAGTGAAGGAAATTTTTCCGCTGGCTACCCAGGCCTGGCTGATGGTCAGCAGATTGTTGTAAACCAGATAGGTAAACAAGGCCAGGAGCATGTTGGCCGAACGACCGGCACGCGGATTGACGAAGGACAGCGGAATCGCCAGCAGCACCAGGACCAGGGCCGAAATGGGCACACCGATACGCCACAGCAGTTCAGCCCGATAACCCGGCTGATCGTTTTGCATCAGCTCCAGTGTCGGCATGTTTCTGGGGGTCAGCTCAATGCCGCGGGCTTCCCTGGTTTCCAGCCGAATGGCATAGCGTGCATATTCCAGGATGCGGAATTCGAGCGTACCCGGCTCATTCTCGTAGCGCCGACCATTCTCGAGGACGATGAATCGATCTCCGTTATTTGCAATTTCCTGATGGCCGGTCGCCGCCATTGTCACACCCATACGCCGGTTCTGGACCGAACTCACAAAAACGTTCTTCACGTAACTCTCGTCATCGGCAACCGCCTCGACGAAAATGACCTGCTCCCCTGAGGACGATTCCTGAAAAGCTCCCGGAGAGGCCTGCCCGGCGTCCTTGCGGGTTTCGAGGTTGCCACGGTATTCGGCACTCTGGGACAGGGCCCAGGGAGAAACGAACAAGGACAAGCCGGCAATGACCACCATCAGCGGCAGTGTAAACACCAGTACCGGCCGAATCCATGCCGCCAGAGACAAGCCCGAAGAAAACCACACCACCATCTCGGAATCCCGGTAACTGCGCGACAGCGTCAGTAAAATGGCGATGAATGACGACAAGGACAACAACGCCGGAATGTAATTCATGGCGGAAAACCCGAGCAGCGCAACCACAGCTTCCGGCGCAACCGAGCCCTGTGCCGCTTCACTGAGCAAGCGGATCAGCTGGGTCGTCAGTAGAATGGCGAAGAGCGCAACAAAAACGCCGGCAGCCGAGTGGGTAAACTCGCGCCGTGCGGCACGCTGGAAGATCATTTTTTGACTTTAACGAAATACTGCAGTGATAATCGGCTTTTGGTACGAAACTGCGTTGTTTGAGGAGTAGCCAGTGGAATTTAGCATAAAAAGCGGTAGCCCGGAGAAGCAGCGTAGCGCCTGTGTCGTTGTCGGCGTTTTCGAAAATCGCAAGCTGACGCTTCCTGCCGGCTTGATCGACAAGGTAGCGGACGGCTATCTTTCCGAAATCATTCGCCGTGGAGACATGGATGGAAAAGCCGGATCAAGCCTGCTTTTGCACGCTGTCCCGGCGACCCTGTGCGACCGGGTACTGCTGATCGGGCTGGGCAAGGAAAAGGAATTCCGCGAAAAGGAATACTGCGCCGCAATTCGCAACGCCGTTAAGACGCTCAACGAAACAGGCGCCACGGATGGCATCCTTTTTCTGACCGGAATCGCTGTCCGGAAATGCAGCATTGACTGGCGCATCCGGCAGGCGGCGATCATCGCCCAGGAGACGCTCTATCGCTTCGAACAGTTCAAAAGCAAAAAAAGCAGAGTTCGCCGCCCGCTGCGGAAACTGGCCTTTACCATTGAGCGCCGCAGTGAACTGACGCAGGCTGAAAGCGCACTGGCGCAGGGGCTGGCCATCGCCGAAGGGGTAGCCCTGGCCAGAACTCTCGGCAACCTGCCCGGCAATGTGTGCACTCCGAGCTATCTGGCTGAAACAGCGCTGCAAATCGCCAAGGATCATGCCCTCGACTGCCAGATTATCGAACGCGCCGAAATGGAAACCCTTGGCATGCACTCCCTGCTCTCGGTGGCGAAGGGCTCGCACCAGCCGCCCAAGCTGGTCGTTGTGCACTACAGGGGGGCGCAAGATGCAAAAGTGAAGCCCATGGTCCTGATTGGCAAGGGAATCACCTTCGACTCCGGCGGCATCTCGCTGAAACCGGGACCGGAAATGGACGAAATGAAGTTCGACATGTGCGGTGCAGCCAGTGTGCTCGGCACCCTCAAGGCTGTGGCCCGGATGCAGTTGCCGATCAACCTCACGGTGCTCGTCCCGACCTCGGAAAACATGCCGGGAGGCGCAGCCAGCAAGCCCGGCGACATCGTCGCCTCGATGTCCGGCCAGACCATAGAAATACTCAACACCGACGCCGAAGGCCGCCTCATCCTCTGTGATGCACTGACCTACGCAGAGCGCTTCGAGCCGCAAGCCGTCATTGACGTCGCCACCCTGACCGGAGCCTGCGTCATCGCCCTCGGCCATGTCGCCTCCGGGCTCTTTGCCAACGACGATGCCTTGGCCCGCGAACTCCTGCACGCCGGTGACGAGGCACAGGACCGCGCCTGGCAGATGCCGCTGTGGGACGAGTATCAGGATCTGCTGAAAAGCAACTTTGCCGACATGGCCAACATCGGCGGCCGCGCCGCAGGCAGTGTTTCTGCCGCCTGCTTCCTGTCCCGTTTTGCCAAGAAGTTCGAGTGGGCACACCTCGACATTGCCGGAACGGCCTGGAAATCCGGCGCCGACAAGGGAGCCACCGGCCGGCCGGTTCCGCTGCTCGCCCACTACCTGCTCAAACGCGCCGGCAAGCTCAATTGACCCAGATCTTCTTCTACCACAATGCCGAAGACCGGATCAGTGCAACCGCCGCATTGATCCGCAAGGCCTTTGCCCAGAAAAAGGCCCTGCTCGTCTACGCCCCGGATACCGAAATCGCAAGCGCGCTGAACCGCCACCTGTGGATGCACCCGCCCACCGGCTTTGTCCCGCATGTGCAAGGCAACTCACCCCTCGCTGCCGAGACACCGGTACTGATCACCGGCTCGCTGGAAACACTGCCGCAAAACGAGCGCCTGTTCAACATTTCCGCTGAAATCCCGCCTGGGTTTTCACGCTTCACCAGCGTCATCGAAGTCGTCGGGCAAGAAGAGGACGAAAGGCTGGCCGGTCGCCAGCGCGTGAAGTTCTACAAGGACAGAGGCTACGAAATCAAGTTTATCGACCTCGCGGAGAAGCACTGATGGCCGAACAATCCGATGTTGTCGATCGCGCTGATGCCTTGATGCACCCTGAAGGAAGCCCTCTGGGGGGACGCCGGCGGCGAAATTTTGTGGCCACGCCGACCAGCAGGGCAGTGCCTGCCGCCCTACCAAAACAGGCGCATGAGGATGACGACCTGCCGGTGCTGACCGAAGTCGTTTCAGCAGAAGCAGCCGTTTCCGAAGACAGGACCGACCGCTTCGACGAAACCCAGGTCACGCTTCTGGCCTCCGATATCGCCCACGCCATCGGACAGCAACTGACCGACGACCTGCCAGCCCTGCTTGAATCTGCCTTGCTCAACGCGGGCGAAGAGTTGCGCGCAGGGATTACGTCGACCATGGAAACCGCCCTGCGCGACTTCATCGCCCGGCGCAAACAACTGCGCCTGCCGCTCGACGAACCCGACCACGACAAGTAGCCAAGGACTTCAAAATCCACCGCAAGGATGCCCCGAAGGAAATCCCCTCGGGGGACGCCAAGGGCGCAAAGCTCACGCAAAGAACATCGAGTCACTGACGCTCTTCTTTGCGTTTCCTTTCTTTCCAAATTTTCGCCTTTGCGGTGGGTGTTGGGACTTCGAAGCCAGACCGGTAAACACCGGGGTCCGGTATAATCGCCGGTTTTCGTCATACGCACTCCCCGCATCCTATGGAACTCGCCAAAAGCTTTGAACCGGCAGACATCGAGCGTCGCTGGTACCCCGACTGGGAGGCCAAGGGCTTCTTCAATGCCGGCCTTGACACCGACAACCCGAATGCCTTCTGCATCCTGCTGCCGCCGCCGAACGTCACCGGCACCCTGCACATGGGTCACGGCTTCAATCAGGCGATCATGGACGCGCTCACGCGCTACCACCGGATGCGCGGCGACAATACGCTGTGGCAGCCGGGCACCGACCATGCCGGCATCGCCACGCAGATCGTCGTCGAACGCCAGCTCGACGGGCAGGGCATCTCCCGCCATGACCTCGGCCGCGAGAAGTTTCTCGAAAAAGTCTGGGAATGGAAGGAATACTCGGGTAACACCATCACGCGCCAGATGCGCCGCCTCGGCACCTCGCCGGACTGGACGCGCGAGCGCTTCACGATGGATGATGGCCTCTCTAAAATCGTCACCGAAACCTTTGTCCGCCTGCACAAGGAAGGCCTGATCTACCGCGGCAAGCGCCTGGACAACTGGGACCCGGTACTGCATACCGCAGTCTCCGACCTCGAAGTGGTGAGCGAGGAGGAGGACGGTTTCATGTGGCACATCCGCTACCCGCTGGCCGATGGCTCGGGCAGCCTGACGGTGGCCACCACGCGCCCGGAAACCATGCTCGGTGACACCGCCGTGATGGTGCACCCGGAGGATGAGCGTTACAAGGACATGATCGGTAAGAGGATCAAGCTGCCGCTCACCGACCGCGAAATACCGATCATCGCCGATGCCTACGTCGACCTCGAATTCGGCACCGGCTGCGTCAAGGTCACGCCGGCGCACGACTTCAACGACTACGCCGTCAGTCAGCGCCACCAGCTGCCGATCATTTCCATTCTGACGCTCGACGCCAAAATCAACGACAACGCGCCGGAGAAATACCGCGGCATGGATCGTTTCGACGCGCGCCAGGCCGTCGTCGCCGACCTCGAAGCGCTGGGCATTCTGGTCAAGACCGACAAGCACAAACTCAAGGTACCGCGCGGCGACCGTACAGGTATCGCCATTGAGCCGATGCTCACCGACCAGTGGTTCGTCGCCATGTCGAAAACGGGTGCTGATGGCACCAGCATCGTCGGCAAGGCGCTCGAATGTGTGGCCTCGGGCGAGATCAAGTTCGTCCCCGAGAACTGGGTCAATACCTACAACCAGTGGCTGAACAACATCCAGGACTGGTGCATCTCGCGGCAATTGTGGTGGGGCCACCAGATTCCGGCGTGGTACGGTGCCAACGGAGAAATCTTCGTCGCGCACGATGAAGCGGAAGCCCGAGCGCAGGCGGCAGCAGCAGGCTACACCGGCGCGCTTGAACGCGACCCGGACGTGCTCGACACCTGGTATTCATCCGCCCTGTGGCCGTTCTCGACGCTCGACTGGACGCCGGAATGGCCGGAAAAATCGAACCCGGCCATCGACCTCTACCTGCCGTCGACGGTGCTCGTCACCGGCTTCGACATCATCTTCTTCTGGGTCGCGCGCATGGTCATGATGACCCGGCACATCACCGGCAAGATCCCGTTCAAGCACGTCTATGTGCACGGTCTGATCCGCGACGCGGAAGGCCAGAAGATGAG
>CAIVZW010000674.1 GCA_903910495.1 uncultured beta proteobacterium | reverse complement strand
GCACTTTGGCAAATTTCCGCTTCCCTACCTGAAGAATCACAGACTCACCTGACGCGAATACCAATCCTTTATCAGACACCTTTTCGCCGTTTGCCCGAACAGCTCCCTGGGCCACCATGCGCAAGGCCTCGGAAGTACTCACGGTCAATCCGGCAAGCTTGAGGACACTAACCACCGGGAGCACGCCACCTTCGCTCGCTACGGTGAGCTCTGGCATATCATCGGGTAACACACCCTGGCGGAAACGCGCCTCGAACTCGGAGAGCGCATCGTCGGCCGCGCTCCTGGAATGAAAACGCTCGACAAGCTCTTGTGCCAAAAGCACTTTGATATCTCGCGGATTGCGCCCTTCGCCAATTTCCCGTTTGAACCCCGCGATCTCAGCCATGTCGCGGAACGACAGCAAGTCATAGTAGCGCCACATCAGGTTATCTGAAATCGACATGACCTTGCCGAATATTTCGCGCGGCGATTCGTTGATACCAATATAGTTACCCAGCGACTTGGACATCTTGTTAATACCATCCAACCCTTCAAGCAAAGGCATTGTCAGAACGCACTGCGGCCGCTGCCCGTAGTGTTTCTGCAACTCCCTGCCGACCAGCAAATTGAATTTCTGATCGGTGCCACCCAATTCGACGTCTGCGCGCATCGCAACAGAATCGTATCCTTGGCAAAGAGGGTAGAGAAACTCGTGGATTGCGATGGGCAGACCACCGGCATAGCGCTTGGAAAAATCATCACGCTCCAGCATACGCGCGACCGTATGCTGGGCAGCCAGTTTGATCATTCCTGCCGCACCCAATGTGTCGAACCAGGCAGAGTTGAAACAAATTTCAGTTTTCTCAGGATCAAGAATCTTGAAAACCTGCTCCTTATATGTCCTCGCGTTCTCGACAATCTGCTCTCGAGATAGAGGCGGGCGCGTAACGTTCTTCCCGGTAGGATCCCCGATCAGCCCGGTAAAATCACCAATCAAAAACATGATGTGATGACCCAGATCCTGGAAATGGCGCAGCTTGTTTATCAGCACCGTGTGGCCAAAATGCAGGTCTGGCGCCGTTGGATCGAAACCAGCCTTGACGCGTAACGGCTTTCCCAATTTCAGGCGATCGACCAACTCCGCTTCGATCAGCAACTCATCGCAACCGCGCTTGATCAACCGCAGGCTACGCTCGACGTCTACCATTTAACACTCCCACCTCAAACCACTGGCACATATGCGCCAAGCTATTCATTCGATTGAAAAGAGCGGAATTCTAGCGCATTCCTCTTTTGAGAGACTCGCCGACAGCTACCTCGCCTTCCCAAAAAACAAAGGCCGCTCGCGGCGGCCTTGGAGAAGCGCTTCGCCCGATCAGGCCGAGCGTCGCGTATGCGCCGAACCCAGACCTGCGCTTTCCATCCAGCGCTTGATCCGGTTAGCATCGCCGACTCGCGTCATCTTGCCGTTCGAGTCGAGCAGCACGATGACCACCGGCTTGTCCGCGACGCGGGCCTGCATGACCAGGCAGCGTCCGGCCTCCGAAATATAACCCGTCTTCGAGATGCCGATTTCCCAGTTGTCGCTGCGGACCAGCGCATTGGTGTTGCCGAAATCGCGGATGCGGCCGTTCAGTTCCAGCTTGGCCTCTGCCGTCGTCGAATAATGCCGAATCTCCGGATAACGGGCGGCTGCGGCCACCAT
>CAIVZW010000673.1 GCA_903910495.1 uncultured beta proteobacterium | reverse complement strand
GTCACCATCAGCCCCTGGTATCGCCATCCCTGGCCGTGGATACTGATGGCGGGGCCTTTTGTTGTGATCGTAGCCGGCATCATTACGGAGTATCTGGCGGTGGTCAGCAACGATGGTCTGGTCGACGACGATTACTACAAACTGGGGCTGGCCGTGAACCAGATGAGCGCACGCGACCAGAAAGCGTCCGCTCTGGGCCTGCAGGCCGAAGTAATGCAGAGTGCCGAGGGGCCGCAGATCCGGGTCCTTCTGCGCGGCAAGCCGCCTGCTGTGCTGCCGGATGCACTCAAGCTGCGCATTATGCATCCAACGCGCGCCGGTGTTGATCAGAACGTTCTTCTGCACGCTGATGGCGGAGGCTCATACACGGGTAAGCTCGGTGTGCTTCTGAGCGGCCGCTGGCACATTGCCCTGGAAGACGAGAAAAGCCAGTGGCGATTGACGGGCGACTGGGTTATCGAAAAGAAGGCGTCATTGCAAATGCCTTGAGGTGCGAACAGTAATGGATTCCTGTGTTGTTTCTGATCACAAGCGGAGGTGAGTCATGGCCTGGCAAGAGTTGCTTAAAACCGATATCGGGCTGTTCAGCCTGTTCGTCATCGTTTTCATACTGGGTATGGCGGTCTGGTTCGTGCGCTACTTCAGCAGGAAGATGCGCGAAGAAGAGGCGCAGATGAAACGCAAGCCGTGAGCTAATCAGCCGCGGGGCCGGACGCTTGTGGTCTGGAGCTACCTGCTTTTGCCGAATTTCTCAACCAGTTGGCTGAGTTTTTCTGCACGTTGACGTTCAAGGGCCTCGGCTTCGCGCTGAGCCTTGCGTCGCTCGGCATCTTTTTTGAAACGTTCGCGCAGAACTTCCTTGGCGTGGCTGCGGTGGGCGTCCGTTATTTCGTCCCCGGACTGGCCATCAAGATCCAGGCGATGCGTCGCTTTCTCCATCGTCTTGAGGTAACGCAGCGAGTTGGCATGCATGCCCAGCGCGATGCGCAGAATCTTGCGATCAAGATCGGGTTGCCGGCTCAGGAGTTGCTTGTCGATGCCGATGCACAGTGGCGAGTAGTCACGGAATACCGGAAAGCTTTCCTGCAGGGTCTTGAGAAGTAGGCGGGCGTTCTGGACTGGACTGGCAGGCGGGTTGGAGGTATTCATGAGCTGATTGAATCTGATTCGTGTTTATTGTCGGTAGGACTTGAGCTTACCACGACCGGCAGGCGGCGTGCGCGGCTTGCGTGTGCATGTCAGTGGATTATCATGGAAATGCATTTCAACTTCATCGTCCCTGTTCTGCCAATAGCCATGGCTTTGGCTGCCTGTTGGCGATCCGCTATCAAGGTCCTGAATGTTCATGACGGAGTAAAAGTCCAAAGTTTTCATGATGTTCATGGATGTTGCTAAAGTATTACCTTTGGGTTACGTTATGTCAGTAGGTGATTTTTTCAGCATTAATGCCTACCCCATACCTACCTTGGGGGGTGGTTTAAGGATAAAACCGTGGCCACTGACAGAGAAGAAGCTGAAGTCGGCGAAGAATTACCCGCCGTTAAACCGAAACTCACGATTGTTGTTATTCTTGCCATGCTGCTCGGCATTCTGCTGACCGTCATGGCGGTCGGCGGCTTTCTTTATTATCAGCGAAGTTCGTCCTTGCAGGCCGAAGTGCGGGCGGCCAGGGATGAACTGAAGGGAAAGAGCCAGGCGCTGGCCGAAATGAAGGCGCAGATTGAAGTGCTCTCCAGGCAGATG